>JAFGPR010000107.1 GCA_016936095.1 Ignavibacteriales bacterium
CAGTATTGAGTTCAACCTCTCCAATACAAAATTCCCGCAAATCAAGATAGCTTTTTGATACACCAATATTCAGTTGTAAATTCCATTTAATTTTTTTATTTAATTCAATATCTAACCTATTTCCAAAATCTCCCTTGAATGGAGAGAAATGGTGTACATTATGATCAAATACAACAGAAACCATACTATCGGAATAATACCTGTCAAAATCATATTCGCCGAAAGAACCATAAGCTCTTCCATTAACAAGTTTAGCCGTGGTATCTTTAATTACAATCATACTTAAACCACCATTGATTTCTAAGTTAGAATAAGTTAATGTTGAATCAAGATTCTCATAATAATAATACCGAACCTTTCCGCAATTATCATTTAAATTAATTTTAACTAAACCTGTTAAGTTTGCGATGCTACCATAAATCAGCAATGCAAGAAGAAATCCAAAAGCAGCAGAAATATATTGACGAAAAGGTGTATTTTTGGTTAACACGGCAACACCCCATAAAATCAGAATGAACGGCCAGATTTTCCAGATAAAACTCCAGGTAGTATTAAAAGCATCAAGTTTTCCAAGTAACCACAAACCACCCAAAGTAATAAAAAATGCACCCCAAAATAATTTTCTACTTTTCATTTTTCACCTTTGATTTGAAATGAATTATATAGTAGAGCCACACCAATTAAAATTAGAATGATCGGTCCTAAATATTCAAAATCGAGAAAATCAAAT
Source organism: Ignavibacteriales bacterium (assembly GCA_016936095.1). Classification (GTDB taxonomy): domain Bacteria; phylum Bacteroidota; class Ignavibacteria; order Ignavibacteriales; family Melioribacteraceae; genus JAFGPR01. The sequence goes on from JAFGPR010000107.1 coordinate 731, forward strand.
AACGTTTCAAAAAGAAACATTAAACCAACTATAATAAGAATTACTCCGAAAATCATTCTGCCTGAACCATTTTTTGTTTTAATAACTTGTTCGCTTTGTGTATAATTCCCTTGCGAAACATTTTCATTTACATCTTTTGGTTCAATAGTCTGACCAGTTGATTGTTGAATATATACCGGTTCTTCGGGAATTATTATCCACAAAATGATATAAATAAGCACACCACTACCAGCAGCAATAACAAGTACAACAAAAATTATTCTAATAAGAACAGGGTCAAGATTAAGATAATTTCCTAATCCGGCACATACTCCACCAAGAACCCTATTGGTTCTCGAACGATAAATTTTTTGTCTCTCTTCCATAGTAATCTCCAATTTTTGGAATTTTAGACGAAGGATATTTCAAAATGTTTTCAAAAAATTGGAAATCATATTATTTAATCTTTCCAAATAAAATCAAAAAGCAAAAATGAAGCTGTTATAACTATCACATCATAGGAAATTAAAATTACAAGTTGATTAACAACCTGATGAATTTGAATATTCTCTGAAAGAAGATTTGTTAAATCAATTAATACTATAATTAACGGTAGTACCAAAGGGAAAGACAGTATAGTAAAAAGTGAACCACGTGTATTTGTTTTCGAAATAATAGCTGAAATAATGGTTGCTGTAGAAGCAATTCCAATACTGCCCAATATAAATGTCAACAAAAAAATCAAAAAATTGGAGATGATAAATAATTTTAGGAACAACGCAAAAGATAATGTTATAATTATATTGCTTATAATTAAAAGGAATAAATTGAATAATAATTTTCCCGAAAAAATAACAGTTGATGATGCATTCAGTTGAAGTGTAAGTATCGTTCCTCTCTCTTCTTCCGTCACAAAAGTTCTTGATAAACCCGACATTGCTGCAAAAAATATTACCAGCCAATATAAACCGCAAGTCATTGCATTTGAAATATCCGTACTGACAGAAATTGAAACTATGGTAATAGTAATCAGGATGAAAAGAATTTGCGAATTGAACGCATATCTTGTCCTCATTTCGGATTTCCAATCTTTCACAAATATGTAGAATGCTTTTATCATATTTTTTGCAACCAAGTCACAAAGACACAAAATGACATACAAATATCATTCTGCAACTATTTAATAATTTGATATATATTTTATTTTGTGAACTCTTCAATATTCAAAATATTATTGCACATAGTTATTTCTGATGAATCATTTGATGCAATAACTATTATTTTATTTTTTTGAATCTTTATTAATTCGGTAAAAATTTCCTTTCCCTGCTTATCTAAATTGGTTGTAGGTTCATCAAGAATTAATACCGATGGATTGTTTAATAATGCAAACAGTAATTTTACTCTCTGCTTCATCCCTGAAGAAAAATTTTTCAGTGGTTCATTTCTTCTTTCATATAATTCAAGTCGAGTTAGAAGCCCCTTGCAATACTCTAAATCAAAATACTTCCCTTTAATTTTACTTAACAAATTGAAATTCTCAATTGCAGAAAATTCATCGTATAAAATTAAATATGGAGCAACAAATCCAATATGTTGGAAAGCATTCTCTTGATTAATTATTTTATTCTGATAGGTATGTCTGATTTTTCCTTTGGTTGGTGTAAGTACGCCTGAAATTAATTTAAGAAGAGTCGTTTTGCCAGAACCGTTTTTACCTGAGATACCATATATTTTTTTTGGTTCAAACTGGTAACTTAAATTTTTAAATACTAATCTATTGCTGAAAGATTTTGAAATGTTATCTAATGTAATTTGATAATCATTCATTGAAAATTACAATTTTTCCTTTTGTTTGATTTTCTTTTGTTTTAACAATATAAATATAAATACCCGAAGATAATTTGTTACCTTGTTCATCTTTTCCATTCCATTGAACTGTTAATTTTTCTCCTTGAATAATTGGCAGTTCACTTGAATAGATTAAATTCATTCCGATGTCGTAAACATTAACATCTGCAAAATTACTTAAATTATCAGGAGCAGGTAAAAACAGAAATGAATTTTTCTCATAGATGAACGGTTGAGGGAAAGCATAGTCAACAACCTTAGAATCATAAGCTGGGTAACTTAAAATTTCATCATTGAAAATTTTCAACTCGCTAAGCACATAATTATTTGTACTTGAAAATATTCCGTAATAATAACTATCATAATGTAAAGAATAATCAAAGCTGAGTCTGCTGTTGGGATGTCGGATCCCATTTTGAATATCAGAATTTGCTAAGACAGCCATTAATGTATCTGAAGTTCCTATCCTGAAAAGTATAAAATTGTTTGATATTGGTTGCGAGGATATGTTTACTGTTTTCTGAGGAGGCAAATAATCAATTGTTGTTGTCGGCGTAACAAGCGGATAATCTTTTGCTTCATAAAAATATTTACCTGCCTGAGCACGAGTATTAGTAAAATAAACCCAGCCACCAAATAAATTTAACTCATATCTTAAAGAAGAACCTCTTGCGGAAATTGCTAAGGCAATAGCCTCAATTGCCCGATAATTCTTAATTAATTCCCAAATCTCACGGATAATTCCGATTCCAAATCTTTCCTTGAGAAATATGTTGAAAATTGAGAGTTCGTAACCTGAATATGAATAGAGTGATTTATTCGGATAATTAAAATAATCTTTGACATAATGTATATAGTCGTTCACATCAGGATAAACAAATTCTTCCATAGAGGTTGAAGTTATTTCGTAATAAAATAAATCTGTAATATCACCATCAAGTTCTTCACGCAAAATATAACTTCCAATTTGTATTGCATGATGAAATTCATGAGCCGCTGTTACCCGTGCAGCATTTATTCCTTCTGTATTAAATCCTGTAAAGTCATTATCAACTTCAATATACGTCATATAAATATTTTCTCCAACAGCATCTTCCCAAACCGTCCAACCGTAATATCTGCCTAAGTTACTAATATATACATCATATTTATTATCACCCCCCTTTCCATTATCTGAAGGGGGCGGATCAAAACCAAGTATATTTACTTCAAAATTATAAGCTGAATCCAACGCCTTTGCGAAGTCATTCAAGTTGTACATTACTTTGTTTACACCCACTGTATCATAATGTATTCTGAAAAAACCTGATGGAGAAACGATGCTATATGGCATAGATGGACGTGATAAAATTGTTTCAATGATATTTACCTGAAGTTGATTGAATTTGTCATAATTATTCTTAATTGAACATATTAGCGGAAAACCACATTTAATAATTTCGTCTTGCGTAAATTGATTGCTTTGAATGTTATTATCTTCGACTCTGAGAGTAACTAACAAATTAAAAAGTGAGTCAACATTCTGACTGAAAATCTGCTGCGACAACAAGAAAACAAACAATAGTATTTTAATTATCTTTTTATATCTATCTCTAAACATTTTTCTTCTTGATTAATTTTTAAGTAATATTTTTTTCTTCGCGATTTAAATTTAGCATTTAAATTATTATCCGAATATTTTTTTTTATCAACTACTTTTTGAGAAATAATATTTGAAGGTAAATATTTATTTTTTTGAAATGAAAATGATTGTATCTTTTCATTATCATCTAATAAAGAATAGGTCTTGAAGTTCTTAAAATTATTGTTCGCAGTATTTTCAAGTTCAAGATAATTAATTAGCAGACTTGAATAGATATTCTCCTTGTGCAGAAGTTTATTTTCGCCAATATTTATTCTATAAAATTCTATAACCTTACTGCTATCCTTAAACAAATAGAAATCAGTAAAAACAGAATCAATATCATCGACAACTATACGAGTAGGATTTGAACTTAATCTGAAATTTAACAGATTTGATAGGTTAAATAATTTATGGTTATAAATGATCTTCAACTGATTTTCAATTTTATCAACAAAGCAAATATCTGGGATACCATCCTTCAAATAATCGAAAAAAGAACAGGCAACCGGCTCTCCAAAAAATAATTTTGCAGATTTTTCCAAACTGATGAATTTCGTAACTACAAAAACATTCCCCTTGTTAGATAAAACAACAAGTTTCGTTTTGTTTTTTTCTTTAATCAGCGATAGGTCACTTAACTCATTATCTTTAATCATCAATACCGATTGGCTGAATGACTTTGCACCACTTGAATAAGAAATATATAAAGAATTTTTATCCCTTGTAATAAATATTATATCCTTATATCCGTCTCCGTTTACATCTTCAATAATGAATTTATCGGGAATAACACTTGTCTTATAAGTTAAAGACGTTGTAAAAGAAGATACGGAATCACCGACAAGAATATCAAAGCCATTACTATGTGAGTAAACCAAATCAATAAAACTATCATTATTCAAATCTGAAGCATTGAAATGATTTATTTTATTTTCAATTCTAATTGGTCTTATTAACAATAATTTGTCTGTGAAAGATTTATCGAATAACATTATTGTATTCTTAAGAATATCAAGTCCAATGATATCATCAAAGCCATCGTAATTAATATCAACGGATAATAAACTTGAGAATAAACCTTCTGGAAAAACCTGTTTTTCTTTTAATAAATTTTTCTTCTCTTCGAAAGTTGATATTCCTTTATAAGACGGTCCATAGACATATACATCTTTTTTGCCAAAGTAATTCTTTCCGGTGATTAGAATTTTACTTGGATAGGAAGAAAGTTTAATTTTAGTCAATAAATAAAAAGTTGAAAATCTATTGATTGTATTCAGCCCAGCAAGCCGTTCTTCTCTAGAAACAAAGAAAAATTTCCTTTCATCTTTATTCAAAGTCTTGATAAATTTAATATCTGAAACCGGGTAATAACTGAACTTTTCCATTTTCTTTTTGAAATTCTTACCTTCATCACCTAAGATGAAAGTAATTTTATTCCTTGAAGTGTTATATAGTAAAATATCAGTTATATAATCGCGATTGAAGTCATCTGTTAGAATTGAATTATAACCTTGGTTGACAGATATTTTCTGGAAGTTACAGAAGCCGTTGATATTGATTTGTGGATATAAATTAGAAATTACCAGAAAAAATAAAATAAAAAATCCTTTTTTAATTATCAGTTTGTGCGAGAAGTGTTTTTTATCAATAATTCGGATTTTATATTCATTCGTCTGGTACGTAATGCTCATTAATTCTTTGATAATTTATTTTGTAGATTTAACAATTCACTGACATTACCATCGTCGGGATATTTGTTTAAATACCTCGTAATATCTTTTCTTGCTTCTTTCTCTTTATTTTTCAATACATATAGTTTGATACGCTCATATAGCGAAAGCTTTGCATATTTTGTGTCGTGATAGTTTTCAATAACTTCTGTATGATATTTTATCGAAGCATTATAATATTTCATCTTGTCATAAATAAGAGCAGTGCTATATTTTTTCTCTGCTATTTTTTCATTTAAAGTATTAATCTTTGCTTCTGCATCGGCAACACGAGGGTCAAGCGGGAAGTAATCAATAAATGCCTGATATTCTTCTATTGCCTGTGTTGAGTAGCGCTGATCTAATTGATAATGAGGTGATAATTCATAATAGGACTCGGCAAGCATATATTGAGATTCAGAAACAAACTCACTTCCGGGCATACCTTTGATTAATCTGCTGAATTCATAAGCCGATGAAAGAAATTGATCTCGCTTGAAATATGACATCGCTAAATAAAACTGCGAATCATCGCTTAATGCATGTCCCGGATACTGGAAAATTATGGATTGGAACTGAATAATTGCTTCTTCGTAATCTTCGTCATCATATAGTGCAACAGCATACTTAAAATGTTCTTCTGCAGTAAGTTGATTTGTGTCAACCGAACCTGAGCAACTGACAAGAAATAATACGGATAATGTTAAAAATAGATATTTCATACTCTTTTTTCTTAATTTAATTTGTAAAAATAAATAAATTTAATAACCTTTCAAAAGGCAAACTGTTTTACTTTGGTACAAATAATTAGTTCCTTGAGAGGTGAATAATTATACTTAATTGTGAAAATATTGCAGAATGGATAAAAAATGAAGTTATTGAACGAGATTAAAACCTGATCATGTGTTGCCAGTGGTCAGTGAATGTCAAGGGTGGTTAATTTATAGTTAGTAGTAAGAAGTAAGGAGAAAGAATTAAGTGTAATTGCTAATGGTTAATTTGTTGTAAATGATAATCAGTAATAGTCATTGGTTGTCAGTGGTTAGTAGAGAGTAGATAGTAGTTAGTTGTAATTTAATTACTTTTCAAAGATTTGCATTTCGTTTTAAAAAAACATCATTGGATAAGGGAGTAGAATCAATTGTTTTTATTATATTGTTATTGAAAAATTAGATAATTAGTAATTAAAAAAATAAGTACTAATTATGCGATTAAAATTACAATTAAATACTCCCGAAAATAGCATTATTGACTTCAACTATCATTATTCCCTTTCTGCTGCTATTTACAAACGCTTAAGATTTGGATCCGCAGAATTTTCATCTTTCTTGCATGACATAGGTTTCGTGCTTAAGGGTAAAAATTATAAATTATTCACTTTTGCTCTTAAATTTAGAGGAAAATCTGTTAACGGAAAATACTTGAATTTCGTTGATAATAATATTATTCTTTATATCTCATCTCCTCTTATAGATTCTTTCATCAAAAATTTTGTAAGTGGCAGTTTTACAGAAAATTCAATTATTATTAATTCTAATGGAATTGAAACCACATTCAATATCACACAAATAGAGTCTCTACCACAACCAACATTTACAAACAATATGAAGTTCAAAATGCTTTCACCTCTTATTGTCTCAACAAAACAGGATAATGGTTTACCATACTACTTCAAATTTAATGATGACATTAATGAAATAAATAGAATACTTAATATCAATCTTCGTAATAAATATGAAACCATTAATAATAAAAACGCAAATGATAAAGAGATAAAAATCCAGTGGGACGAAGAATATTTGAAGAGAATAAGAAGACCCGAAGATGTTACTCGTTTAATTTCAATTAAACCAAAGCATAAACCTGAATGCAAATACAGAGCAAATTTTTTGCCTTTTAATATTTCCGGCGATACCTCTCTAATCGCAACCGGTTATGAATGTGGCTTCGGTGAGAAAAACTCAATGGGGTTTGGTATGGCAGACACGAATTAAGGATGAGACACGAATTAAGAAATGGATAAATTATTAGCAAAATATTTTCAAAAATTAACAGATTACAATGCGTTCGATTTCCAAATAAATTTAGCGAATAAGCTGTTATTTGATAAGGACATAATCGTTCAAGCACCAACAGGAACAGGAAAAACTTTTGCTTCGATACTTCCATTTATTGTTGCTAAAGCAGAAAATTTATCTTTTCCCAGAAAAATGATTTATTCCTTACCGATGAGGGTACTTGCTAACTCTTTATATAAAACTGTAAGTGAAAATGATTTTATTAAAGAGCTTGGAATAAAGGTTACTCTTCAGACAGGTGAACAACCTGATGATCCACTTCTCTTGGAAGGTGATATTATTTTTACCACTATTGACCAGTCAATCTCAAGTTTGTTAAGCATTCCATTAAGTTTGCCAAAACGACAAGCGAATATTAATTCTGGGGCACTAATAGGTTCATATTTGGTTTTTGATGAGTTTCATCTATTAGAATCGGATAAATCTTGGGCAACACTTTTTTTTCTGTTAAGATTACTAAAAGGTTATTCACCTTTTTGTTTAATGACTGCGACTCTTTCAGAAAAATTATTAAATGAATTTGCAAAAGAATCAAATGCAGAAATTGTTTCTGTTGATCAAATAGAAATCAATAAAATCCCGAGTCAACGTAATAAGCAAAGAATTATTGAAACAAAAAACAGTTTATTAGAAGCCAATACTATTATAGAAGAACATTATAAAAGAACAATAGTAATTTGTAATCAGGTAAGTCGTTGTCAGAAGATATTTCTGGAACTAAAAGAACTTAAAGAAGCCAAATCTGAAGCAGGAGAAAAATTAAAAAACACAGAATTGATTTGCATACATTCACGCTTCTTTGGAAGGGATAGACAAAGGAAAGAGAAAAAAATACTTGAACTTTTTAAAAAGGATTCTTTAGCCAATGCTATTCTTATTGCTACACAAGTTATTGAAGTAGGAATAGACATTACTTGCGATACAATGCACATAGAAATATCTCCAATCAATTCGCTATTGCAACGAATAGGAAGATGTGCAAGATTTGAAAATGAAAATGGAAAAGTATATGTTTATAATGTTGAAAGCTACCTCCCATATAGCAAAGAATTGAGTGAGAATACATTTGAAGAACTTAAAAAAAGAAATAAAACAAATATGGATTATCTTACTAGTCAGCAAGTTATTGACATCGTGTTAACAAATAAGGAAATTAGTGAATTAAATAGAACTCTTTCAAGTAACCGATTAGAAGAGATAAAAAATTCTTGGATAAAATGTGAAAAATCAGCAGTTCATCACCTTATTAGAGAAATTGATTCGATAAGTCTTATTTTAACAAAAAATCCGAATCTTAATGAGAATCCGTACAGTTTTGAGAGCTTATCAATTTATCGCTATACACTGATAAATGAGGTTAAAAAACTTGAAGAAAAATCTCAATTCGATTGGATTGTTAGAAAAATTGAAGAAGGAAGTAATTTCATTGAGGACTTGCAAAACGAATTTAATTATAGCTCGCTTTCAAGTGAACAGTTGAAAACAGAACAATTAGTGATAGCGAATCCCGAAGCAATTAATTACAACTTCGAGATTGGATTGAACTTTTTAGGAGTTGGAAATGATTGCTCGAAAAAAATTTCTAAGGATGCGACTGATAAAAAATTTGTTATTACTAAGGATACATACGATGAACATATTAGTTTTTTAATTGAGGGTTATAGAAAATATTTCAAAGGAAAAAACGACTATTTCTTTGAAAAATTGAAATCAAAACTTAAAATAGAAATAGATTTTGAAGAGCTGATAAATTTTATGATTGTTTTACACGATTACGGAAAACTAAACAAAGAATGGCAGCGTAGAGCAAAAGAATTTCAAAAGAAAAAAGTGTATGTCTCTGATAATGTAATACTTGCGCATACAGATTATGATAGCAAAACAGATTCAAGAATAATCTTGCCTCCACACGCTGGAGCAGGTGCATTAGTATTATTATTTTTATTAGAAAAATCTAACCCACTTAAAGGAATGAAAGATGAAATTGTTACGATGTTATCTAAAGCAATTGCTACGGCAATAATGAGACATCATTCACCACTTGCAAATGATGTAACCCAATATTATTTAATTCAAAATGGAATCAAGGAAATAGAACAATTGCTAGAAGATAATGCAAAAAATTTTCTGCCAATAGAAAAAGGAAACCCAATTTTACAGTCTTACCATAATGATAACATAAGTGATTATATGGTTAGTTATCATTACGAAAACTTAGATTTAATTGAAACGCTTCTCTATTTCTGTTTCGTTAGAATACTAAGAATATGCGATCAAAAATCATTTGAGATCAAAGAAGAATATAAAAGGTGAAATAATGTATCAAAAAGATTTTTATGTGTTAAAAGATAGCGGAACATATTCAAATGTTCTCGAAGCTATTGGTTTATCTCAAGTCATTGGTAAAATAACAAAAAACCAGGAATGTGTTAAGATAAGAGATATATTAACACATTTCCAAGTTATTGTTGATGATGCCATAACAGAAGATATGGTTAATAATACAAATTATTTTGATGGATTTACTTTTGTCAAATTCAAAGAAGATACGCTAGTTCCCGATGGTGTTTCGTTTATTGATTACAAGAAGGAAAAAAGTATTAACGAAAACCAAAAAAAGAAAGAAAAAGAAATCTATCAGCAAATTCTAAAAACGAATGACCGAAGGCAAAAAAAATTATTATTTAAAGAAATTGAAGAATACATGCCTAAAAAACGTGGTGACTGGGATATACTTTCTAACATAAACAAGCTCAAAGTATCTACTTCTTATGAAAAGTTATTTAATAATGTTTTTAAGAACAAAACAATTGAAAGCAAAAATGTCTTTCCAACATTTTTAAGGGCTATATTGACATTATATAGCCTTTTGGATGACAACACTTTTGAAGCTAAAAAAGTATTAAAACAAGGTGGTGGGAAATTTGACGAAGTTAAATCCCTGCAGATGCTTAATCCTCATCAAGTAAAGGGTGTAAATAAAGAAAAAGCAACTGGTATTTCTATGGGTGCTGAAGATGTTTTATGGATTAGAGAATATTTAAAGATCATTGGCTGTTTCAAAGTAATGTTCGTTCGACCTATTCAAGTTAGTAGTAAAACTTGGGACACAAAAATTTATGTTCTTAGTCCTAAAGAAATTGATTATATAAGATTGTCCTTACTACAAAATTCATTTAAACCAAGTCTCCGTGGTGTTACTTCTTTGAAAATGGATATTTCAAGCATTCTCCTCTTTTGTAAAACTTTTATTGAAAATATTGAAGAATATAAAACCGAGAGACCTTTTTTGAAGAGTTATAAGCCCCATCATTATGTAAGTGGTTTTTCAACAGCTTATCTAAAGAAATTAGGAACTAGTGAATCTGTTTCCAACATCTCTTTTCTTCAATTGCCTGATTTTATAGAAGTAAAAAATAGATCAGATGGAGATGATTGGATTATAATATTAGAAGAGCATCGGAAAATATTTTCACGCGATGCAGTTAAAGAAGCTGGACAAGGATTATATATTCTTCAATCATATCGTTCATTTATATCTTCTGGAAGTATAGATAAATTCCTTGACTCTCTCTCGTCCTATTCAGAATTTCTTATTCAAGAGATTTCGAAAGAGCATTACTACGTTTATCCATTTTCTCAAACATTATTAGAAAAATTTTTCAAATTAACAGAGGATTATTATATGAAAACACTTAACAAACCGTTAAACCCGATTTTTCAAAATGAAGGGTTTAAGAACATAGCAAAAGCTATTCGTAACAGTACCATTTCGCTTCAATATATTCCAAAAAAATCGAGAGATTATGAAGTGAAATATGGAATGGCTCAAGATCTAAAAAGAAAATCAGCTTATAGAGATGAATTAGTGGAATACATTATGGAATTTACTGCATTCTATAATGCTGAAAATGCCCGCATTAAAGAACGTAAGGGTGATAATGCAAAAACCAGAAGCAATATTAAGCAACAAGACATAGAGGAATTTGTTTCTTTGGTTGATGAATATGATTCCAATTTGATCGGAAAATTACTTTGCGCTTATGGTTATGCTTTGGATAGGAAAGAAAAAGTTGATGAAAATGATATAGAATTAATAGAAGCTAATGAAGAGCATACAGAAGAAGTTTAATACTAAAAGCAAATAACAATTTTAATAAAAGAGGAATATCAAAATGGAAACAAAACAATTATCGTCGCTATCTATTTGTGGTCAATTGACTATAAATATGCATTCGCTTAACAATGAAGGGGGGGAAGGAAACCAAATTCTAACAAGACAAGTTACAATTGTTGATAAAGAAGGTAACTTCAAAACTGTTAATGCAGTAAGTGGTGATATGCTAAAACATATTCAAGCCGAGCATTTCTGGAATATAGCAGTTGAAAATGGGCTCTCTTTGTCATCAGCGTGCCGCAAATTTGATGCAAATAGAATTACGGCTGATGATGAATTTATAAAATCTTTCAAAAAAGAAACACCAGATGCAGATGTTTTGGATTTAGTAATTAAAAAATCGAGTTTAAGTGAAGTTGAAGGTATTCTTATTACAAATAATAACAAAAATGTTCCCCGTAAATCGTGTGCTGAATTTGGATGGTTAATTGGTTTGCCAGATAAAACAAAGACAGAAAATTATTTCCATGTTAAGTTGGTAGCTGATTCTGGCAGTAAAGAAAGCGGTGAAGGAGCAAACTTAGGACAGAACATATTTCATCGTCCGGCTAATTCGGGGGTATATGCCTTGGTTTCAAACTTTGATATATGCAGAGTTGGTTATAATGATATAAGTAAAAAATATGCTATAGATGATAAAGAAAGGAATAATAGGGTAACAGCTTTACTTAAATCCATCTTATATACATTCATAAAGCCAACTGGAGCAATGAGGAATACGCAAAATCCTCATATCGTTGATTTTAACGGAGTAATTACACTTTCTTCCAAAGCCATTCCGGCACCTACAACAAGTCCAATTAATGACAAATATGTTGAGGAAATCGCCTCTATTGCAGTAACTTTGAATAAGATAGAGAAAGAATCAATAGCATTTATTCCTTTTGACTCATTGTCAAAATTTGTTGAAGAGTTTGAAAAGATTATTGCGAATGCGACCGGTTATAAATTAAAGGAGGCATAATTATGTGGTGGGAATTCGTTTTTGAACCTACTACTCTCTTTTCCTTAAAAGCAAGTGATGCAACCAACGCTGCCGGCAAAGCCTTACTTTGCCCATCTCCGTATGCAGTGAAGATGGCTTTGTTGAATGCTATTTGCACTTATGACAAGGTTGATACAGCAGTACAATATTTTGATTTGATCAAATCTCTTAAAATTGAATTTGCATTACCAGAATATATTGTTGTAAACAATTGCTTCTTAAGGATTATGCAAGAATCAAGATCAGAAACCCGGCAAGTGAATCCTAATGTCATGTTTAAATCAACTGTTGCATTCCGCGAATATTTGTATTTATCGGGTGATATAAAAATTGCAATTAATTCTGATTTGTTATTAGAAAAACATAGTTTGAACTTCTTGAAGAGCTATTTCGCAAAAATAAATTACTTTGGTAAACGCGGTTGTTTTTTCCAGTTAAAATATTTTTCAGATAATGCTATTTCAGAATTACCAACTGAATATACTCGGGAACTGACGGATAAAAATTATTTTTCTGATGGAAGGGCTAACATTCTAAGCAAAGTTGATGACTTTGGTGATAAAGCTACATTTGAGAAAGTAAATAATTTTTCTAAAGAGAAAACTGATAGAGTTTTTAAAATCATTTGTCTTCCTTTTAAAGTATTTAAATCAAATAAAGAATTTTCAATCTTGGAAAGAAATTAATTATTATATTCCAAAAAATTAGTTATCCTATGTCCGGTACTCAATTAACATATTATTTTATTTGTCATCGAAAGTTGTGGCTTTTTACTCATTCGATTGATATGGAGCATAACTCCGATGATGTTTTATATGGAAAGCATATTTCAGAATCTACTTATAAAAGAGAAAAACACGAAATAAAAATTGATGATATAGTAATTGACTTTTACGATGATAAAAATAAAATCATTCACGAAATCAAAAAATCTAATAAGATGGAGGAAACTCACATCTGGCAAGTTAAATATTACATAAGTGTTCTCGAAAGTAAAGGTGTATCTGGCGTAAAAGGCAAAATTGACTATCCTGAAATGAGAGAAACCGTTGATGTAATTTTAACTGATGAGGATAGAATAAAACTAAATGATATCAAAACTGAAATTAAAAATATCTTAGATGGTGCTATACCTCCTGTGATAGATAAACCATACTGTAAAAAATGTAGTTATTACGATTTGTGTTTTGTCTAAAGACACTAATTTCACAAATTAACACTAATTCATAATTCGTGAAAATTCGTGTAATTAGTGTCTGTTAAAAAGAAATAAAAAATGGAACAAAATTTAATTTACAAAGAAGAATGTTTTTCAATAATTGGATGTTGTATAGAAGTTCACAAATATTTAGGTAAAGGATTTAATGAAATTTTATATAAAGATGCGCTTGAATATGAATTTAAGAAGAATAATATTATTTTTGAAAGAGAGAAAGAATTTAAAATTACCTATAAAGATATAATTCTGCCCCATAATTATTTCGCAGATTTTATCATAGAAAACAAAATAATACTTGAAATAAAAGCGGTTGAATCACTTAATAGTTCACATATAAAACAAACAATAAATTATTTAGCAGCATCAAAATTAAAATTAGGAATATTAGTAAACTTTGGTGAAGATTCTCTTAAATATAAAAGAATTGTTTTATAATAATTCGTGTAAATTAGTGAAATTAGTGTCTTGAAAAGAAATTACTACATATTTAGCTCAGGTAAACTAATCCGCCGGCAAAACACACTTTATTTTGAACCCGGCATTTCGCAAGAGCCTGTTGAAGAAAATGAAACCGACATAATCGAGGTAGAAGACGATTCTGTATTGAACAACGAAGAAACTGAAGAACCAAAGAAAATTCCTCGTAAACCACTGCCTGTCGAGGACATTGAAGCAATATACTGTTTTAGTGAATTAAGATTTAACACTAAATTCTTAAATTTCATTTCTCAAAATCAAATAACATTACACCTATTCAATTACTATGGATATTATTCTGGCTCCTTCTATCCAAGAGAGCCATTTGTATCTGGTAAATTATTAGTTTCACAAGTTAATCAGTATAATGATCTTAGCAAAAGAATAAAACTAGCACAAAAATTTGTTTTAGGTTCTGCAGAAAATATACGCAAAAATTTACAATACTATAACTCACGCGAAAAAGATTCATCTTCGGAAATAAAAATAATAGACAATTATATAAAGTCTGTTCCTAATACTAATGAGATTAAAGAGCTAATGGGTATTGAAGGAAACATTAGAAGTACTTATTATCCATGTTGGAATCAAATATTAGATAATAAATTCATATTCGAAAAGCGAGAAAAACGTCCGCCAACTAATCCTATCAACGCTTTAATTTCTTTTGGCAATTCATTATTATATACGACTGTGTTAAGTGAAATATATAAAACTCAACTAAATCCATTAATAAGTTTTCTGCACGAGCCGGGTGAAAGGAGGTTCTCGCTATCACTTGATATTTCAGAAATATTCAAACCACTTTTAGTAGATAGAATAATATTTGCATTAATTAATAAAGGACAGTTGCAGGAAAAACATTTCGATAAAAAAACAAATATGTGCTATTTATCCGAGGAGGGTCGGAAAATTTATTTGCAAGAATATGATGAAAAATTAAAAACAACAATCAAACACCGTAACTTAAAAAAATCAGTCAGCTACAGACATTTAATCCGACTTGAATGTTATAAAATAATAAAACATATTATTGGTGATAATGAATATAAACCTTTTACAATTTGGTGGTAAGACACTAATCAAGACACTAATTTCACTAATTAGCACTAATTCATAATTCGTGAAAATTCGTGTAATTAGTGTCTCATTATTTTTTTCGTGAAAATTCGTGTAATTTGTGTCTGAGGAATAAAATGTATGTAATTATAATTTATGATGCAGCCCCTAAAAGAGGAGTTAAATTGCTAAAATTCTTACGAAAGCATTTATTATGGATTCAAAATTCTGTATTTGAAGGACAGGTTACAGAGGCACAATTTAAAATAATTATCACCGGTATAAAAGAAATTATAAATAAAGACAAGGATAGTGTCATATATTACACATTCGATTCGCGCAATTATACTACTCGTGGCATATTGGGCATTGAAAAGAACGATACAAGTTCGTTTATATAGAAAATCGTCGAACTATAAGTATTTTCACGTTAATATACATTGACGATTAAAATGAAATTTTTATGCTTATAAGTCCTTTTTTTTTGCTATTTTTGGGCGCGTTTTAATCGCACTATTGTAGAATTGAAATTAGGGTCAACTTCCGTTGGAAAAACTTGCCAACTTCGTTTTAATCGCACTATTGTAGAATTGAAATAAAGTATTACTTTTGATTATAAAGCAACTTGTAGAGTTTTAATCGCACTATTGTAGAATTGAAATTTCCTGATTATTTAATCTTACTTTTTGCTTTTTTATGTTTTAATCGCACTATTGTAGAATTGAAATCCAGAAAGCACAATAATAGAAGATAAAGAAGTAATAAGTTTTAATCGCACTATTGTAGAATTGAAATTATACTTTTTTGCTTTTTCTATGTTCTCCTTTGTCAGGTTTTAATCGCACTATTGTAGAATTGAAATTCCGCTATATTAGTTCCAACTCCAAACAATAAACCCCGTTTTAATCGCACTATTGTAGAATTGAAATGGAGCAAACAGAAGCAAGAATCAAAGCAAAATTAAGGTTTTAATCGCACTATTGTAGAATTGAAATGTTAAAAGAGTAATCGGGGCATATCTAAAAACAATAGTTTTAATCGCACTATTGTAGAATTGAAATTTGAAAAAACTTGCCAACTTCTGCAATGGTTCGCAACGTTTTAATCGCACTATTGTAGAATTGAAATTGTAATAGGCGTGTTTATATTATTGAGTTCAATAAGGTTTTAATCGCACTATTGTAGAATTGAAATATTAGTTTTCATACAAGCAATGGCAGTTGTTCCGCTGTTTTAATCGCACTATTGTAGAATTGAAATAAAATTGAAGGGAGCGTAAATGATAGAATGAGTATTGTTTTAATCGCACTATTGTAGAATTGAAATTCCTTGAACCAATACGTTTTATGCCCTGTGTTGAATGTTTTAATCGCACTATTGTAGAATTGAAATAATTTCTTTTTATGTTTGAGTTGCGGAATTATGTTAGTTTTAATCGCACTATTGTAGAATTGAAATTACTTAGATGCTGTATCGTATGGTATGAGGTGTGAAGTTTTAATCGCACTATTGTAGAATTGAAATACATTATCATCTGCAGCAATACTTACAAGACTGGCTTGTTTTAATCGCACTATTGTAGAATTGAAATTTTTCAATCCTCAAATCAAATTTTATCCTCCCTGTTGTTTTAATCGCACTATTGTAGAATTGAAATTGATAAATGACACATATAAATATACGTTCAATGCAAGTTTTAATCGCACTATTGTAGAATTGAAATAATCTTGCTTTCGTGTAATGAATTTCAAATAACTAAGGTTTTAATCGCACTATTGTAGAATTGAAATGTTTTTTCAGCAATTGTTTTTGAACATTCAACTTCAGTTTTAATCGCACTATTGTAGAATTGAAATATTTTTATAAAGCACATAAAATGAAAAGAGAGTTACGTTTTAATCGCACTATTGTAGAATTGAAATTCTGGATATATTTTTCATCGGTTTCAAGATGATTGCGTTTTAATCGCACTATTGTAGAATTGAAATATACAAGAAAAACTAAATATAAATTTCTTTTGGAAAGTTTTAATCGCACTATTGTAGAATTGAAATTTTGCGTGAAGGTATTCGTATCAATAATTTCATTTTGTTTTAATCGCACTATTGTAGAATTGAAATCATTATTCTGTAACATTCGTTTATATCTCTTAGCATAGTTTTAATCGCACTATTGTAGAATTGAAATCAATTGTAATACTTTCCTGATCTTTATCCGCCCTGCGTTTTAATCGCACTATTGTAGAATTGAAATTTGTTTCTGCATTGCTAAAGCAACTCCTAATTGCAGTTTTAATCGCACTATTGTAGAATTGAAATCATTCCATAATTCGTAGAGGTTGAAAGTGTTCCATCGTTTTAATCGCACTATTGTAGAATTGAAATTATTACAATAAATTCAGTTGCTTACTGGATTGAGGAAGTTTTAATCGCACTATTGTA
>JAFGPR010000108.1 GCA_016936095.1 Ignavibacteriales bacterium
GGATTTAACGGCGGCATCAGCACCTTCAATTAAAGATGCCACGGAAAAAGATTCAATAATTCCCAATGCTTCAAGTTTCTCAATCTTACTCTGTCCCGCAAGAGCTGGGAAAATATCTTCAGCAACATTCGGAATTACAAATTTATCTATTATAGAATAATCAAGATCTTTAACGACTGCATCAATAGCAGTTTGAACTTCTGCAACATCACCTTTTATTAATGAAATATATTTACCCGAGCAAATTGTTCGAGAAAGGACTAGCTCAACTTGTGAAGTTTTCAACATAATATCTGTTGCCAGCATCCCCGAAGCAATGCTCGATAATTCGACTAATCCTAATGATGATGTCTCCATATATTTCACCTAAATTATTTTTCCTTTACTCCTCTTCGACCCACTGTTGTCATTTTTTGATTACAATAAATTCTGCAGTAATCTCACCAACGCTTCCAGAAATAGATGCATGAATTTTTGCTCCCAACTTTCCTTCTTCAATGTCACCAATTAAAGTAGCTTTTTCAACTTTCTCACCTACCTTTACAACTGGTGTTGCTTTGGTACCAATATGTTGTTTCAATAATATTTTTACTTCATTCGTTACAAATTTATCAGCATTAAATGGTGTTTGTTTTTCATATTCTAACAAATCCAACCTCTGCATTAGTGATTTCAAAGGTACTTTTCTTGCTTCTTTCATCGGATGGACTTTAACAGGAATTTTTTGTTCATATTTAGTATTGCTAGCTTTCATTTTTTCTTTTGCTTGATCGCAAGCTTCTCTTGGATACAAATTCTCTGGACATGAATAAAGCGTGCACAATCCGCAAGAGCTGCACAAAGAAGCAAATTGATTCCAATATTCCTCACCAGATTTTGTAAATCCTAATGCTCTCATAACTTTATGTGGTTGAACATCGTAACCGAGCAAATATCTGGGACATAATTCAGTGCAATATGAACATTGATCACAGGCAGATTTTCCGATGCTATTCATACTTTTTGATGGACGATTCATCCTATCGATTAAATAATGATTTTTCGGAAGCACAATTAATCCAGCAGTAGTTTTTGTGACTACTTCATCGAGGTCGAAAGTCAACTTACCCATCATAATACCACTTACAAAAATTCCGTATTCTTTAACACTTACACCACCAGCAAAGTCGATAATATCTTTTATCTTAGTTCCTATAGGTACAAAAAAAGATGAAGGTTTATTGACTGCACCTGTAACACATATAAATTTTTCAGTAACGGGGATATCATTCATAGCGTTATAAATATTATAGAATGTTTCGACATTATTAACAACACAGCCCACATCTAGCGGAATTCCATGAGGAGGAATCAGTTTCTTTGTAATTGAATAAACCAATTCGTATTCGTCACCTGAAGGATAAAAATCACCAAGCTGACACATCTCAATTTTAGTATTTTTAATTGAATTAGAAATTGCATCAATTGCTTTAGCATTCTTTCCCTTGATACCAAAATATCCTTTTCGTGCTGAAGTGCTTTGTAGCATTAAATTCATTCCTTGGACAATTTCCTGAGAGAAGTTGATCATTATTTCAAAATCTTTATGAAGTAGTGGTTCACATTCAGCTCCATTGGCAATCACGAACTCAACTTTTGATTGTGCTTTAATGTGTGTGGGAAATCCAGCACCACCAGCCCCGACTACACCGGCATCAAGTATTTTTTGGCTTATCGACATTTTTTTCTTTTCGTTTAATTACTACAAGCGTTTTATCATCTTGATATTTACTTTCCTTTGTTGAAAATTTGACTACATCCTCTAATATATTTGCTGCAATTTCTTTAGGTGTAAGGTGCATATTTTTTTTAATAGCTCTTACTAATCTTTGCTCTTCATAAAATTCGTATTTCTCATTCGCAGCTTCAACAATCCCATCAGAATAAATCACAAGGACATCACCTTCATAAAAATTTATACTATCAGTTTCATAAGTTGAATTTGGTGCAGGTCCTAACAATGGCCCGGTGGATTCAAGAAGTATTACTTTTTTATCTCTCTTCCTTATAAATATTGGCGGATTATGACCAGCATTCGAATAAAGAAAAATCCCTCGTTTGTCATTGTAGAGTTCTCCATAAAAAAGTGATGCAAATTTGTCATCACTAAAAATTTTATTTACCAACTTATTAATTCGATACATAAGAATTCGAATATTTACCTGAAATGTAGAAGCCATTCGGATAGCTCCTGAAATATACATAGCCTCTGCAGCGGCACTCAAACCTTTCGACGCAGCGTCACCAAGAACTACTCCTAAGCAAAAATCATCGCTACCTATTGGTAAATAATCATAAAAATCACCACCGACAATTTCGGCCGGAACAGTAACCCCAAAGATATCATAATTACGAAAAGTTAATTGGTGTTCTGGTAAAATACTTCTCTGAATTTGTCTTGCTTTATCAATATCTGCAATTAAATTTTTCCGTGAAGCAGATACTCTTCTTTCCTTTATTTTAGACGTTAAAACAGAAGCAACTAAATTTAATATAGTCCTCAATTCATCATCAACTTCAGAGCTATTAAGTGCAATCAGAAATTGATAATACATATCACTACCACACTTAATTTTGGGTCCAACACCCGATGCTGAATATCTAAAAATACCTTTTTGCTTTAAATACTCATCGGTTTCATTTGCAAGAATAGTTCTTTCTCTTGTGATTACTTTCATTATGGGATTTTCTGGAATGGACAGTATATAATTATCAGCAATTTTCTTTACACTTCCAGTTTGATAAATTAATCTATATCCATTATTTTTTACATCTAATTCCCAGACGCGCCCACCAGTAACATTAATATTATTGTCATTGACTATCCTTTTTACGACCTCGCTAAGAAGAATTTCCTCATTCGGGAATTGTTCTGAAGCTGCTGCTTCTATAGTTCTGAATAATCTTTTTTGTTTCATAATTTTCCTTGCCTCAAAGGCACGAAGACACAAAGAATTATTTTGAATAAAATTTAATCAAATCATCAATTGCTCTCACTGAGGGAGCATTGTATCCTGGAGCCGACAAAGATTTCATAATACTTTCCATTGAAGGGCGATATACACCTTTGGCAACATAGCCGCCACCTTCATAGACACCTACCTTTTCTGGATTTTCTCTATCAACAGGTGTCGGAATTGGTGTATCTTCATCAAGCATATCTTTCCATTTGCTGTCGAAATCTACAAGAGTTGTTAAATTCGGTTCCCAAGGTTCAACATCAAGTGGATAAAATTCCAAATATGCAACATCCGAGGTCCAATACTCATCAGCTAAAGCACCAAAACTATGACCAAATTCGTGAATAAATATTTTATCAGCTGAAGGATGATGTGCAGCAAAAGTTGCATAGAAATTAAATATGCCACCACCACCATATTTCTCAGTATTAACCAAAATAATTATTGCATCACAAGGAGCATTTGCAGCAACATCACGAACTGATTTATAATCGTCTGTCATTACATATCGCTCACTATTGAAAGTATAAAAGGTTGAATTCATGACTGTTTTTTCCCATACATTATCACCAGGTATGTCAGTTCCACTATCTTCGGAATAAGCTAGAACTCCCCATATATTTATCTTATCTTTATTTTCTTTGTATGGAGCGTATTGGAATAGAACATCTGAAAAGAATTGACAATCTTCCTTGAACTTATTCATTTCTTCTTTCGTATAACCTTCAGGTAAAAAGACAATATCAAGATTATCTTCGGGCAGACCAGAATTGTGAATTTGAAAATTATCACATTCTAATCTTTGCTCTTTTGTGATAAAATAATTTGTTTTTGGATCAACTCCATATTGAAATTTTTTCTCAAATATCCCCTTTTTATTTCTTGAATATAATTCAATTCGAATTGCATTTTTTGGATATGGTATTACTACCGATTCATGAAATGTTCTATCTAAAGTTTTTGCTTCTTCTGTTGTTTGATATTCAAAAAACAAAGTTGAATATCCACGCGAATAAAGTAATTTATCACTCGCTTTATCGAATACTTTTACATAATAATTTCCATAATTAAAATCATCAATAAGGCACTTCTTTGAACCACCCCAAAATGGTTCTTCTATTAGTTGGTCAAAACTGTAATATTCATTTTCGTAATTGCCTGAGTGATAATAATCTAAACGGAGGCATTTATCTTCGAAATAATCGTAATAATTGATTTGGGGAAAAAGAATTACAGGAAAAAGCAAAAAGAAAATATACTTTTTCATCTTAACACCTTAATTA
>JAFGPR010000109.1 GCA_016936095.1 Ignavibacteriales bacterium
ATTTTATTTGTTCTCTCTTCTAATAAATTTTTAGCCTTGACGATTAAATTATCTTCATTATTAATTTCACTATTATTTGAAATAAAAATAAATCTATCACTTCTTTCAAATGTAATTACGTCACATAAATCGTAGATTGGATAAAAAATAGTTTCAATATTATGGTATCCATCATCTCTTTTTGAAATAACATAAAGTCCAAGATTTATTTTTGCAGGTGCATTAATTTGTAATTTTATCATCCGATTTTATTATTTGGTTATAGTAAAATATTTTTTGTTCTTATATTCAAATTTAATAAATAAAGATATAAAGCCTGCTAAAGTTGATAAATAATTCCATAATACAAAATTCTGTATGCACGATACATTTATAGATAAAAAGAAACAAAATTTTAATAAGACACAACAGATTAATGCGAAATAAATATCGTAATAAATGGCTCTATGTAGAAGTGTGACTTATTACTTAAATAAATCTTTTATCTTTTTTGTATGCTCAGGTGTTGAACCACAGCAACTACCGATAATTGTAGGTGAAAGTTGTAGATAAGGTTTAATTATCTCGATATAATTATCAGGTTTAATAGTATTTGAAAAATTTCTTGATGAATAATCTGAAAGACCACAATTCAAATAGAATCCCCAAATATCAGGTAAATAAATTTTATTAACTAGTTTGGAAAAAACTTTTGGAGTGATACAATTAAACATTATTACAAGAGGATTAAATTCCTTTACGAAATTTATGGCTTCTTCAATAGGTGTATTATCAAGAAGTTTTAGATTTTCTGTAAAGAAGAAACTAACGATAAAAGGAATACTGTTATTGCAGCAAAATTTACAGATAATCTCAATTTCATCAAAATGACTTTGTGTTTCGTTCAAAATAAAATCACAATCGTTTTCCCATAATAATTCGATATGCTTTTTATGGTTTTGTTCTAATTTGTATTTTGAAATTGTTCTTTCTTCTTGATAACAATCTTCGGCAGGAGCATTTGATCCTGCAATAAAAATATCTTTTCCTTTCGCAGATTCTTTTGATAATAGTATAGGTTTCCTCACAAATTCATCGTAGTCGATTTCAATATTTGTTTTTTCAAAACTTACTGGATTTGTTCGGAAAGTATTTGTAGAAATTATATCAGAACCTGCTTCGATATAATTTTTATAAAGTTTAATTATTTCTTTAGCATGTGATATATTAAGGTATGAAGTCCATAAATATTTATTAACTGATTTAAAAGTATTTTCGAGGTAACTACCAATAGCACCGTTTAAGATGAGAGGTCTCTTTCGTTTTACGCTTTCGTGAATGAGACTAATTTTTCTCATTTTCAATTTCCCTTTTGGTAAGGTGTGATTCTCACAAAATTATCAAGACAAGAATGATTTTTACGATCTATTAAAAGGTTCTTTCAAAGTAGGATAAAGTTTCGGACACCATTTTATCTAAATCAATTTGTTGTATACATTCTAAATTATATGGACATACTTTCTTCCAGCAGGGGGAACATTCTAAATTTTCAGAATAGAGTTTTATTCCTCTATCAAATAATTCAATTTCAGTCCAGCAACTCAAGCCAAACCAAGAAATAATATATTTCTTCAATGCAATTGCCAAGTGCATTCCAAAAGAATCACCTGTAATAATTAATTGCGGTATATTTATATAACAAGCACCACGACGAATTCCTTCTGTGGTTGGTGTTAAAATTATTTTTTCTTCAAAATAAGAATAAATGATTTTATTTCGTTCAGTATCTTCGGGTCCACCTAATAGGACAATTTTAAATTTCTTAAAATCCAAAAATCTTGATATCAATTCAATGTGTTGCTCAATTGTCATTTTTTTATTTGGAAATAAATTCGAGCAACCGGTATTAAATCCTATTATTTTGTCATTAGGTGTAATACTATTTTCTTTTTTATATTTTTCAATATGTCCTAATTCCTCGGGGTAAAAATTAAAAATGTAATCATTCTTATTAAAAGGTATTTCCATAGTCTCAGCAACATAATCAAGTTTTGTCCTTTTATTTATTCTAAATTTTAAGTGGTCATCCATTCCCAGAAGATAATTATATTCGCTCCCTTTATTTAATGGAAAAATCTTTCCATCTTCATTTATTCCAAAACCCATTTTTTTATCTGCTTGTATACTCATTATCAAGGCACCTGCACGCATTGATTTATCGAGATTGATTACAATATCAAATTTCATTTGTGATAAAATACTTAGTGATTCAAAATCGTAAATGAAAACTTTATCAAGCAATGGATTATTTTCCAAAAGGGGAGCAGATGATTTTAATGTTATCCAATAAATCGAACTTTCTTTGTATTTATTTTTAATCTCAACTAAATGCGAAGTTGTCATAATGACATCGCCCATAGCATCCAGATTAATTATTAAGATTTTGGTACCTATTGGTTCGCATTCTTTGCAGCCATCTGACCAGCAATTATGGTCGTGATGACAAGGTTTATATCCTGTAAATTTTTTACATTTTGGAATTTTATTATTCATTTTGGTTATTCTTTATTATTGAAATATTTGCTTTATCAAATAAAAATAAATTAATGCAAAATATTAGAAATAATAAGTTCTCTGCAATTTTTGTAAATCCAACTTTTTGCACACCAGCAGTTCCGAAGCATCCACAATCTATATCCAATCCTCGTAATATTGCAATTAAAATTAAAATGTCAAATAAAACAAAAAGAATGCCGGCGATAAAAACATTTTCTTTTATATTTATATCAAAAAGGATAAAAATACCGATAAACAATTCAACCCAAGGTAAAATAATCGCAATAAAATTTATTGACCA
>JAFGPR010000110.1 GCA_016936095.1 Ignavibacteriales bacterium
ATTCCTCAAAAAAACAACATTAAGGTTTTGTATTATGACTTTTTATGACATACTCTATCTTTTTGCTATTGCCTCAATACCTCTTATTACATTATGGATTGATGGCTTAAGAAAGAAAAAATACTTCGAACTTGAACGCAAAGAAAAATTCCGCTCAGTCGCCATCGAAAAAAGATTAGAAGCACATCAACAAGCATTAAACCACTGGAATAAGTTATCATCTGTAATTCACTCCCCCGACACAGATTCAATTAAAAGAAAAACAATTACAGATGCTCGAGATTTTTGGTTTAACAACTCAATTTATTTAGAAAAAAACACACGCGAACTATTCTCAAAAGTAATCGGTTTAGTTTCTGCATACTCCCTCTTTCATGAAAATTTGAGAGATACACCTAAAGGTGAAGAAAAAAATAAATTAAGAAAGGAACTTTCTATCATTTATGAAACAATTATATCGTTAGAAAATTTTATACAAATTGAAGTAAATTTGGAACCAATAAACACAGACTATAAGGAATTACAATTGTTACTTAAAGAAATTAAGGATTCTTAATGATGAAAAAAAACAATGTAAACAAAGAAAACCTTGAACTTGAGAAACTAAAACAAGAAATAAAAAATCTAAAACGTTCTAAATTCGATTGGATTTACAAAATTGCAACAATAATAATAGCTTTTTTATCGATAACATATGCTTGGCAATCTGATCTATTTAATGTTCAATCCCAAAGATTAGAGATTGATAAGAAAATTCTTGAATACGATATTAGAATATTTACTGCCAAACGCGATAGCATTTCGTCGCAATTAGATAACTATAAAAACTATTCAGATTCATTAGAAAAACAATATAAAGCAAAACTTCAAAGTGAAATTGTGTTATTAAAAAAGAATGGTGAATACCTTAAAATAATAAATATTTACGAAAGAAAAATAGATAGTTTGTTTAGCATAAAATCAAAAACAGAATCTTCTCAAAAATATTTAACAACAAAAAATGGAGCTTTCATCACAACCGAAGATGGCCAAAAAATTATTATTAAATAGCATCATAACAATACAAAACATCAACCAAGTCCAATCTGAAAATGAATAATAAAATTTTATCAATTCTTTTTCCAAACTCATCTACCTTAAATTCAATCGAAGATTTTGAATCAAACTTAAAACAACTCCTATCTAGTGGTATTTCTATTTGTCCCGACGGTTCTTTATGTTTAACTAGAAAACTTGTCGATAAAATTAATAATCTTAAAATTGTCATTCACCCGAATGATCATAACCCTCCTCATTTTCATGTCATTTACAATAATCTTAACGCTTCGTTTGATATTAACACTTGTGAATTACTTAAAGGCAATTTAAGCAACAACGATATGAAATTAATTAAATATTGGTTTAATAATTATAAAGATAAACTTCTTAAAGTTTGGAATGAAACTCGACCTTCTTTCTAATATATTACCACTCTTTTGGCTTCTCTATATTACTATTTGGTATTATATCTGGTAACTGACTTATTTTAATTACCCCGCTTCTAATTCTTTTAATAAAATTTGCATATTTACTTAATTCCTTTGATTGAATACTCCTTTCAGGCAATAATAAACCAACCGTTTTTTTCAATTCATATCTAACTATTTTTATCGCTTCAACCAAATCACTATCATTTGATATTATTACCGCACAATCATATAAATTTTTCCACGCATCATTTACAAGATGAACTGCTAAATTTACATCAGATCCTTTTTCTTCTGTTTTTATTACTTCAACGAACCTTCTCTCTCCTTCCGGTTTTTTCAATGGCATATATATTTCAGTTGTTAAAAAATGTCCCTTGTAGTATTCAAAATAGGGTATATATTTCTTTAATGCAGTAAGATAAATCTGCTGTCTTTTTCTTTTATCTGGATCATTTTCGGTTGCCTCCACCATAGCTGTATAATATTTAATCCTTTCTATTTTATTGTTTTCATTTAATAGGTTTTTCAATAATAAGTTAAAATCAACCCACTTGTAAGGTGTATTTTTCACCGCTAGATAATAAAAGTTAAATCCATCAATATAAACGAATGTTCTCATATTAAATATTTTTGTTATTTTAAAAAGCAGAAGCCTTAGCATTGCCAAGGCTTCGCAGCTCTAACATATAGTTAGAGGGTATTAAGTCCACTCATAAAATTTATAAAAAAAATAATTTTCTATCACGAATTTAACTCTTTTAAACAATAAATGTCAATATGTTTCAACAAATTTACCTTCAGATATAATTAAAAGCAATTAAATATTTGCTACAAAAAAAGAGCGATGAATTTGATTGATCCCCTTTTAATTGTTCGATTTTGTCTATAGCTACTCCCATTTTACTTTCTTCTTTAATGATTAAGCAATTTGTAAATTATTTGCATTATTTGTAAGTTTATTTTCCCTAAAGCTAAGATACGTTCAGCGACGCTTCAATTCACTTAGATTTTTACACTACTTTTTATCGTTATTTTCTTTCAATTATCTTGTCTTTTTATAAAGTATTTTAGCTTTTAAGGGATAACTAAATAGCATGCGAGTACTTTGACATGTACAGCACAAGTGTTGTAAATAAAACATAAAAAAATATCTTGGCGGATCAACATTATAATGGTCAAAAGTGAGATGTTATTTTTCAATAATTATTTCTTTTTTCTCTTTATCTTCAAGTAAAACAACCTTATTATCAAGGATCTGAAGGATTTTTATATTTTCATATTTATCACCTTCATGTAAATAATGGGATGACATATTTGTCAAATCTTCGAATAAAATTGTTTTGCGTCCTTGGCTTATTATAACACCATTGATAGAGTATTGAAGTTTAATTGTTGGTTTTATTTCCTTTTTATTTATCACATCTATATCATTATGAACTGTAAACGTGTCAATTATTTGCTCAAAAGAATTAAATGAAAATGGATCTCTATCTAGCGTTAAATAATTAACTCTTTTATTACTTAAAGTTGTTGAATTATTAACAATATCATCTTTATTTTCTTCAGATAATTCAATAACATCGTCATTGCTTTTATCAATAAAAAATGTAATAAGTTTATAAATTATTAAACCCCAAACAATGAGTATAATAAAAAACAATATGATATTTATTTTATTCCGATTTTTTTTCATTATTATAAGTTCAAATAAACTTCAAAGTTTGTAGTAATCAGTAATTTATTACTTAATAGTTTTTCCTGTTTGATAAAAATATTTTTTATTAAGATTACTTTTTGTGAATTTTCTAATTCCTGAATAAAATTGAAAAAATTAATAAAATTAGTTTCGAAAGTTATTTCCAATTTCTGAGACCAAAGATTGTTAACTTTTTTTATTTCAGAAGCATTTATTGTTTTAATACTTGAGTTTGTCTGCTCGGCAATAATAGTCAATAGAGCATAAAATGAAGAAATATTTTCATTTTCTTTATAATCCGTAACATTTTGTCTGATTTGATTCTTGATTTTATTGTTAATTAATTTTAATTCATTTATAGAATTATCTATCGTTTGTATTTCATCTATCTGATTTGACTGAGCAATTAAATCGAAAAATAAACTACCTAATTCAATACCTCTAGGAATTATCTCAAACAGTAGGATAATAATTAAAACTATCAGATTTAATAGTATGAGATTTTTCCATTTTTTATTTTTTATGAGCATAATAATTGGCTGTTAAATTGAATTTTGTTAATTGTTCTCTATTTTTCGGCTTATTTTCTTTAATATCTTTGGTTTCGATTGTAGATGTGTAAATTAGCTTTACATCCTTATAATTGTCATCTTGCTCAAGATTTTTCATCAGTATTGTAACATCTTCCTGATCGTATGCAACACCGACAAAATCTAAAAATAAAATATTATCATTTGTTTCTTTTATATCAAGACTGATGAAACAAACATTTTCTGTTATTAATTCCGATATGGAATAAAATAATTTTGAATATTCTGCCTTATTATTTTTTAAACTCAGTAAATTTGAGAGGTTAGATCTTAGATTTTGGTTTTCCAATAGTAATTTATCTTGTAAATCTTTTTTTAGTTGAGACTCAATCAATTCTTCTTCACCATCTTGCAAACTACTGTTGAGCATATCTTCCATCCAATAAAAAACAAGCAGAAATAAAATAATTATTATACCGGTTACAATTACAAAACGTTGGGCTGATTGTTTATCAATTTCAAATCTATTACTATCCTTTTGTGAATGATCTAATAAATTGATTTGATTATCAAAATTTTTGATGATTGAATCATAAACTAAATATGTACCAATATAAAAGGGATCATAATTTTCGAAACCAGAATTTATTGTAAAAGAACTGAAATTAACTGAAATCGCCAAAACGATTGACTCGAAATTATGTTTTTTCGCTACTATAAAAACGTTAAGATTTTCTTCTACCTTTTGATCTGCTATTGTAGTAAGGTTGTGCTTCAGTTCAGATAATACTTCATTTAATACATCAAAATTTATTTTTCTCCAATCTAATAGTTCTGCGTCGTCACCTGCCAAGTAAAGGTTCTTAAATTTTTCCCCAAAAATGATATTGTTATTCTCATCACAAAATGAATAAGATAGCCTATCTTCAGTAAAATCTAAAAACAAAATATTTTGTCTTTCAGTTATGGCACTTTGTATAGAGATCGAGAAAGGGCTTATTGAAAGTATTTTCAAATTATTTTTTGAACTTAATTCAATTAGTTGGTCAATTAACTCCTTTCTACAAATAATAACATTATAATAGAAATATTCATCATCTTTTTTATATAATGAATATGAGTATTGAAAGTTATCTCTGCTTTGTCCTTCAACAAGAAACTTTTGCGTATTCTCATCAAACCAAGTTTCAATTTCATCCACATCAGAAGCAATAGTAACAGTCTTCAATCTAAATTCATTTATTCCAAAAATTACCTGAGGATTTTTTATACCAAATTTATCTGCTTGCTTTTTGATCTCCGAAAAAATTACTAAAAAATTACCATTATGTTTTGCTGCATTTGAGTACAAGGTCGTAAATTTTTTGATCGACTTTGTACTCATAATAGTAAAAAACGATTCTTTCCTTTTCAATAAAATAATTTTATAGTAGTGTCTATGAATATCCACAAAAAATATTTTTGAAATGCCGCTTAATCTTATCAGACTTATTTTGTCGGAAAATCTATTAATTAATTTTTTTCCCATTGATTTAGATAATTTCCGTTTATAGTATTTTAATCAAATTAATATAATGCATAAGCAAAATAAATATATTTTTAAGTAATTTCAAATATCATATGAGGTATAAGTATTAAAGCATTTCATTTTACAGATTATTAAGTAAAAGAAATAATCACTTAAATGGTTTATTGTGTTTGCTTTGTGAATTTCAAAAATTTTATGTATATTAACTACAAAAAATTTTCAACTCGTATTATATCATGAAAATTATTAATGACATAAGGGGATATACATTAATTTCTGTATTAATGATTACTTTTATTGTTATCACTTTGTTGTTCAGCATTTTATTAGTAATCTACTTCAACAATATTGGAACCATAAAACTAATCAACAAAAAGAAACTGGATCTTGCTTGCTATTCAGCAATTCAAAAATATATGTACTCAAATAATGAAGATATACTCATACAAGATGATAATATTAATGTTAGTATCTTGAAAGAACAAAAGGGTTTATTTTATGAAATTACTGTATCAGCAATAAATATATCTGACTCATCAAAAGTAAAGTATTTAATAGCAAACAGAATTAAAGAGCCTTTTGATAATGCAATTGTTATTTCACGTCCTGATTTGAGGGCAACTGTTGTCGGTAAAACAAAGATATATGGTAATATTCTTGTTACACAGGAAAAGATAAATGAAGGAAAAATATTTGGTATTGAATCAGGTGACGGTAATTATTTAATCGGCAAAATGTTGATTAAGCAGGATATCAATCCGTGTCTTTTACAAGATTCTATTACTAAAAATGTTTTCTTGAATAAAAATCTTAATTTCGATGGGTATGAGATTCATGGAAGCTTTAATTTGAATAATGAAAATTTTTCAAATTTCTTACCCGGTAGGTATTTTATTAACGACAATCTAACAATTGATGCTTTAATTAATACGAAAAATCAAGAAACTTATAGGTTATTTGTTCGTGGAAAAGTAATGATTGCAAGAGGTACTAAATCGAATTTAAATATGGTAATTATTTCTGATTCAAGTGTGGTTATTGAAAGCAATATAAACATAGAAAATTTAGTTATTATCTCAAAAGGTTCAATTACTATCAACAATGATTCATATTTTAAAAATGTTCAATTGTTCTCAGAAAAGAATATTTACATCACAGGATGTCAATTCGATTATCCCAGTATAATCTATTCAAGCGTTTCTCAAGAAAGAAAGGGGAGTCTGGATAATCAGATTTCAATAAAATCATCATTTATTAATGGAGCAATTCTACTCGATTGTTCTGAGATCGGTTTAATTGATAATCGAAGTAAAATAGCTATTGATGAAAAAAGTAAGGTACAAGGTCTAATTTATTCAGAAAATAATTGTGAATTATATTCAGAGTTAATAGGTTGCATTTATACTTACAATTTTTATTATAAGATTAATGAAAATGAATATATTAACTGGCTAATAAATCAAAAGATAAACAGAATAAATTTAGATAAGTATTTTTTATTACCAATTGGATTGTTACCTAAAAACGAGTTTGTGATACTGAAGGAAACATGGATTTATTAAAAAAAAATGAAGGTTTCACAATTCTTGAAACTCTTACCAGTATAATCATTTTAGGATTACTCGTTGGGTTTACAATTATATTCTTTAATAAAATATTTTCAAATTCGAAAATATTATTAAGGAGTGATGCTTTAATTTTAGCTGAACAGGAAATTGAAAATTGTAAAATCAAAATGGTGCTTCAGGATACAAGCTATGCAAATATAAAAGGAAATTTGATATTAATTAGAAAAATAACCATGTTTAATGGTTTAAGATCTATTGAAATAAGCGTGCACTCAAAAAATGATAATCAAGAAATATTAAAGTTTCAATTTTTTAATGAAAACAAAAATTAATAAAAATTCAAAAAAAATATCAGGTTTTACTCTTATCGAAACGATTGTAGGAATAAATCTTTCGTTTTTACTGTTAACTTCTTTAATTTCATTTTATTTGTTTATCTCTAAATATGTTGCAAGCACTACTCGTAACTTTGAAGATAAACAAATCATTAATGAATTTTTTGTCCGTCTAAATGATGCTCTCAAGAAATCTGATGAATTTTTTTATGTGAATGAACATGGTAGTAATTTTCTTTTATTCAATCAGCATGACACAATAACTTTTAATAAAGAATCTCTCGACATAAAGAAAATATACAAAATTAATAAAATTGATTCATACGAAATTATTTTTAAGCTTTTCAGCGGAGAACAAAACAAAATAAAAGGTAATGCAGAAAATGATTTTATTTACTCAAGTTTACGAGATTCAAAATTAAAAAATTCGGAAATTGTTTCCATTAGTTTCTCAATTGTTAAAAATAAAAAAGAATATCAATATTTTTTTTATAACAAAAAAATCGCAAATAAAAACTTTCAAAATATTTCGAGCTAATTATGTTTAGAAAAGTATCACATAAAGATTTTATTGAATTTAACAGAATTTTCAGTCTATTATTATTGTCAAAGATTTCCATAACAACTGCATTTGAATTGATCATTAAGCAGATAAAGAACGAAAATTTCAAACAAATATTAAATAAAATTTTAAAGGATGTTAAAGCTGGAAATTCACTTTCAAAAAGTTTTTCAAAGTATCCAAATGTATTTTCAGAGATATATTTAGCGAACTTAAAAGTAGCAGAGGAAACTGGTAACATTGCACAAGTTTTAAATGAGTACACAAATTATTTGGAAAAATTCCAAATTTTAAAAAGAAAAATTTCTCAGGCAATGCGTTATCCATTACTTGTCATATTAGTATCAGTTGGTGTTGTATTCTTTATGCTATATTTTCTTATTCCTACATTTGAATCCTTATTTGTTTCCTTACAAACCCAAATACCACCTTTGACAAAATTTATCTTAGATATGAGTAATTTTATTGTGGATAAAAGCGAAATTCTATTTTTGATTCTGGTTGTTGCAATTCTTAGTATTTATTATATCTCTCGAACTGAATATTTCAGAGTAAGAATTTTCGATAGAGCTATAATAAAAATCCCACTTTTTTCCTCACTTTTTAAGAAAAATATTTTAGCCAGATTTTCACTTTCTATGTCAATTTTGATTCAGAATGGGATATCGCTATTGGATGCCTTGAAAATTTCTAAAAACATTACTCGAAATAGCATATTTAAAAATGAAATTAATCTCATAGAAAAAAAACTTGTCAAAGGAGAAACTTTCTCAGTAAATGTTGGGAAATCTAAGTTTTTTGATATAACATTTTCCAAACTTTTAGTCGCCGGCGAAGAAAGTGCTGAACTTGAGAAAGTGTTTTCATTAATAAGTGATTATTACAGCAACGAATTTGATTATAAACTTGAAAATATTACAAGTTTGATTGAACCGTTTCTTATTTTGATTGTTGGTTTAGTTGTTGCGATTATTCTTATTAGTATGTATATTCCTATGTTTGAAATAATAAATTATTTAGGGGTTTAGGTGAGAATTAAAAAGCTCCTTTTACATGATGATGGATTTTCATTAACCGAATTAATGGTCGTTTTGGTTATAATTGGCGTTCTAGTTCTTTTAGCATTACCAAGATTGTTACCTGTTGTTACTAAAGCAAAAACCACTGAAGCAAAATTAAATCTCAAGCAAGTTTATATGCTCCAAAAGACCTACAAATTTGAATACGATAAGTATTCATCCTCTTTATCCGAGATCGGATTTGAACAAGAGATACTTGTAACTGATAGGGGTACAGCTAGATATAAAATTGAATTAGTCAGTTCTGATATAAATTCATTTAGTGCAACTGCAACATCAGTAGTTGATTTTGATAATGATGGTACGTTCAATGTATGGGAAGTTAAAGAGGATGGTGTCATCAAAGAGATTATACCTGATTAGTATGTTAATGTTAAATAATTTTCAAAATTTGATATGTACGATTTTATAATTTTGTTTTAAGACCAATATCTGTAAAACGAAAAATATTTGGATTATTGATTTCTGAATTCAGGTTGAGAATCTTAAGAAGTTTTCTAAAACAATTTTTTAAATTATGTTGAAAGATAAATATTTTTTTCAGTGAAAATTTATATATCTCTGAGTTTTTATTAATAAATAAGGTTTGGGATGAAAAGCTATATTAAAACTATTTTAATAAGTATTCTATACTTTTTATACGGTTGTAGTATTTTTACAAGCACCAGCTACAATGGTCCGGAACTATTAATAAAGAAAGATTTTGAAGGTAAAAATATTGCTGTAGTTAATTTCTTTACACAAGGTTCGTTCAGTACATCAAATCTTGGCAAAATTGCAGCAGATAAATTGACAGATTTTCTTTTCCTAATCACACAATTCGATGTTGTCGAAAGAGCAAAAATAAACGATGCCTTAACTGAATTGAAAATTAATAATACTGAAAATTTATCGGATGAACAGATTAGGCAACTCGGTAGTCGTGTAGGAGCGAAATATCTTGTCCTCGGAAGAATTTTACAATTCAACGAAGGAGAATTTTTAAGTTCAAATTCTGATAAAGTAATTAATTTAAGTTACCGTATTATTTCTGTTGAAACAACTGAAGTTGTAGGTATTGCCTCGATGTCATGTGAATATACCACAAATACAATGGAGAGGATTGAATATATGTTAAATGAAACAGTTGAAGAAATACTAGATCTAGAGTGAGCATTTTAATAATATTTTTATTCGGTCTATCTTTTGGAAGTTTTGCTAATAATGTAATTTCATACTATGTTAATAGTTCAAAATTCGATATATTTAAAAGCAGTTGTGCTTGTGGTTCAAGAAAACTAAAATTTTATGAAAATATACCAGTAATTAGTTATATTTTACAAAAAGGAAAATGCAGAGAGTGTAAAAATAAATTACCAATTCGATACATATTTATAGAATTATGTGTTGGCATTATAGCAATTATTTGCTATTTGATGTTTTACAATATTAATCAATTAATTCTCTTTTTCTTTTTAGCTTATGTTCTTTTTATTATTGGTATTATTGATTTAATGGTTTATATAATTCCAAATGCTTTGTTAATATCATTATTTGCGTTAGCATTAATAAATCTAATTTTTTATCAACAAGAATATACGGGTAACATAATACTCGCATTTTCTTTGTTGTCATTTTTTATTTTATTGAATTATTTATTTTCTAAGCTAATAAAGAAAGAAGCTATGGGTTATGGAGATATTAAGTTAATTTTCATTATAGCTTTATTTTTTGGTTACCCATTAGCTTTAATTGGCGTTTGGTTATCAGCTTTAATCTCTATACCAGGAATTTATTTATTAAAAGCGATTGATAAAAAAAGAAGAAATGAAATTAGGATACCATACGGATTTTTTCTATGTATTTGTTTTATCTTTTTTATTTTATTTGAGGATAATTTATTTGTTTTACTTAAAAATTTGGGAATATAGACTATGAATTGTAAAATGCTACTGACAATTTTTATCGTTTTTGCATTTATGAATAACCTATTCGCACATAAAATCGCACCCACAAGTCATGGCAGTTATTCATCTGGTGAAAAAATTGTAAATAAAACAATAGTATTTACCGGCTCAGGAAGCCATGACAACGACAGTCAGGATGGTGGCTACATACCCAAATGGGAATGGTCAGTCAGTGCTGATGGAGTTATTTGGGGTTCAAGTTATATGTACACAACTTCTACATTTACATACACCTTTACAACAGCTGATACTTTTTATATTCGTGTTAGATTTTGCGACAACGACAACCAATGGGGTGCATATTACACATTTACAATAGAA
>JAFGPR010000111.1 GCA_016936095.1 Ignavibacteriales bacterium
AGCAACTGAATTGTAAGCAAGAGGACTCGCTATAAAATTCGTCTGTTTTTGATTCTTTTTTACTAATTCAGTTGGGACTAAGCCACTACTTGTAATTTCTTGTGAAATAACAGATAACGAGGTGAACAATAAAAATAGAACTATAAACTTAATTTTCTTAACCATTGTAACTCCTAGTTTTACTTAAGTAATAACATTTTTTTAAAATTACTGTATTTTGAACCGTCGGTACAAAGCGTTTGAATTCTGTAAAAATAAACACCACTTGAGAGATTCGATGCATTGAATTTAATTTCATATTGGCCTGCATGTAAGTTACTATTAACCAATTCATCTATTTTTTCGCCTAATAAATTAAAAACCTCTAATTTTACTTTTGAATCAACTGGCAAAGAAAATCTTATTGTTGTTGATGGATTAAATGGATTTGGATAATTTTGCTCGAGTAAAAACTGTTCTGGTATTTGTGTAATATCTTCAATTTTTGTTGGGTTTTTATTAATCCCGTAAAAAGCGACATTATCAAGAGCCCAATACCAAGATTGATTTAATCTTCCAACATACGTAAATCTTACTTTTACATCTGGATAACTATCTGCGTAACCTGAGATATCAATAATACTACTATCGTATGGTGTATCATTATTATAAGTTTTAATAACATACCAATCTACTCCTCCATTAGGACTGATTTCAACTATTCCGCTATCAAGATATGGTGAATATCTTTGAAAATCTGAATCGTATCTTAACGACACGTTATAATAATCACTAAAATCTATTCCAGAACCCAATTCTAATATTGTTCTCATTGTATCACCTGAGAATTCTGCATTAGCCGCAACAATATAACCTCCTGCTGTAGAAGGCATTTGTAAACCAAAAGAAGAACCTGTTGGATATGAATCAAATTCCCATAAAGTCCAACCAGATGAATCTATTGGTGGAGTTGAGCCATCAATAAGCCAATTGTTCAACCCACTCTCAAAATCATCCTTCCAAATGCATTTATCCGTGGTTGTAAAATTCCAAATTTGTCCATTTGTTCGTGCGGTTAGCCCTGGATTGTATTCAACAACTCTCCAGTAGTAATTTCTTCCTTCATCGAGAGTGTATGGAATGTAATAATTTGTATATGCAGTACCTGGATAACCATTTAATACTCTTGCACTTGGATCGCAAGTAGCAACTAAGATAGGATCTTTGCTTAAATATAATTCATTATATGTTGTTAAGCCAGCATTTGTCCATTGTAGAGTTAATCCATTTGGGTCAACTCCGGTCGAATCATCTGAAGGAACAAGAACAGCTGGATATCCTAGAGAAAGAATTGTAGATCTAGTCCCTGGAATACCAAATCCAGTTACTCTGTTATGATCTGGAAATTCACCAAGCATATACGCTTCTCCGGTAACTACATCAATTACCATTAAATCTCCATAGTTGCCTGACGCAGGTGATGCTGCATAATATAAAATATTAGTTTCCGGATCGAACTCAATATCTTGGCCACCATTTCCAGAATAGCCAGTATTACCGATAAGAGTTGCTACTGCTGTTGTTTTGTCAATCTTATAAAAAGCATCAACTAAAATATCAACAGCATACAATTGCCCATTATTATCGGCTGATAAACCAACAAGATATCCTAAACCAGCAACAGTGTCAACAAGAGTCAAATTGCCATTTAACAAATTAACAGTATACAAAATAGAAAAAGAGCTATAACTTGAAAGTGCAAACATATTACCAGTAGAAAAGTCATAAGTCATTGATAACCAAACTCCTGAACCGTATGGAACCATCGGACCAATTGTATCTAGTATTCCAAGAGTTGTATCAATTGATAATAATAAATTACCATAATAATCACAACCATACCATTTACCATCACCTGCAAAATCTGCACCTGCAACATATGTACTATTGGAATCTAATGAAATTAGAGAAAGTGGGTCGTTAAGTTGAAATTTACAGGGCCCTACCGGAAAAGTTCCATAAGAATCTCGAATCACACCAAAAGCTGTGCTATTGAAAGATAGACTTTTAAGGGGAGAATTAACCAATTTAGGAATAGTGATTTCCGAATCTGGTATACGATCAAGATAAACTTTTTTATCTGTTCTATCTTGAGAAATAATGGAAAAATTTAGAAAAAGAATGAATAGAAAAGAATACAACAATGCCTGCTTCGACATAGGACCTCCCTTTTTAATTATAAAAAAGTTTTACATTTTAAATATATGTATTTTAAATAAAAAAACAAAATAATAAAAAACCCAACCTGAATTTTGGTTGGGTTAAAATCAAAAATTACTTAACTTATTTTAGTAACAACATTTTCTTTGACTGTTCAAATAATTTTCCATCAATATCAACAGATTGCATTTTGTAGATATACATTCCGCTTACTAAATTTTGTGCATTGAACTTAATCTCATGATTTCCAGCGTTCAGGTTTTTATTTACCAAATCTGCAACCTCCTGACCTAAAGTATTAAATACTTTAATTGAAACATCGGATTGGTTTGGTATTGAAAATCTTATAGTTGTAGAAGGATTGAATGGATTTGGATAATTTTGTTCTAAAGAATAATTTGTGGGTAAAATTTCTTTAGGTTCAACCGAAGTTGTTATTGTTCCATAAATAATAAATGGCATCCCTTGTTGGGTACCTAAACCTGTATCTAAAGCATCTGCCCAAGCTGTTGTATACTGCATAGCGTTACCAGTAACTGTCTGTCCTAATATACTAATTGGAGGAGCCCATGGACCTGAAGCTAATGTTCCATGAGTTGTCCAATCAATCCAATAAGTATCTGCTGCAAAAAATGTTCCACCAATGTCTGCAACATTTGCCATAATTGGTCTTATATAGCTGAGTGAATCAACATCACGAGTGCGATATATACCACTCCAATATGTGTTAACCAACCGATTTGTTGTTAAGTCCCCCCAAACAACAGTTCTTGTTGGATCGTTTGGCGGACCATTCCAAATTTGGAGATAGATACCGGTTGTTGTTGAAGAATCAATTACCGCATTTGTTTGATATGTAAAAAATACTATTGAATCAATTCGCCATAATTGACTTGGAATCTCAAAATCATCTGCCATTCTATATCCATTTAAATACTGATTACCAAATCCATACGTGTTCAGTCCTAAAAGAGTTTGTAGGGCGCTCCCATCAGCACCATTATATCCAAGCCCCGGATGAGTCACTAAAGGTCCATTGTCATAAAGCACAGTTACAGAAGGATTGTAAACTGGAAGAGGTGGATTTTGATTTACAACAATATTTTTAACAGGATTTGAAATTTCAACTACATCTGCTTCATATTGAGCAAGTAATGAAATGTTTAGAGTAAAAACAACGAGAAAAAGAAAACGAATAAAGATTTTCATTTTTAAATCTCCAAAGTTTATTTTTAAAAAAATGTTAACAAAATATAATGAATAAATTCTATCTTTCAAATAAAATTTTTATAATCAAAAATAAAAAATTACGATACAGCAGACTCCGTTATTTCAATAAATTTCTTTGTTGAATTTATCTTGCACTTAACACCAAAAGGAATTGTAATATTATGTTTAATATGCCCGTGCTTAAGATTGTAAAGAACAGGTATATTTAATTTTTGAAGATAATCCGCAATCACTTCATTCAATGTTAAAGTCTTTTTATCCGGATCGGGTTCATGACAATCAATAAAATCTCCAAGGATCATCCCTCTAATGTTTTTAAAAATCTTTGCAATCTTTAGTTGGTTGAACATTCTATCTACTCTATAGGGTGCTTCGCCAATATCTTCAATTAAAAGAATTGAATTTTTAAAATCGGGTAAAAACTCAGTTCCAAATATTGACATAATCAAAGCTAAATTTCCACCAAGTAATGTACCCATACTACTACCCTTTGTGATAGCAAGTATTTTTTCGTCATTCGGATTTTCAAGTCTACCTATTTTTTTATTAGAAGTAATAGTTTTCCAAAATATTTCTTCAGTAAATGGACTTATCTCATCAACAAAATCAACAGCTACCATTGGTCCAGCAAAAGTTACTAAACCTGTTTTTTTATAGAAAGCAAGTTGTAGTACAGTAATATCACTATATCCAACAAAAATTTTAGGATTTTTTGCAATTAAATTAAAATCAATTTTATCCAATAATCTTCCAGCACCATAACCTCCACGCACACAAAAAATCGCTTTAACATGCTTGTTTTTGAACATTGAATGTAAATCTTCAAGTCGTTGTGAATCCTCACCAGCTAAATATCCTCGCTCTTGTCCAACATTTGTTCCGACTTCTACTCGATAACCTAATTGTTCAAGATATTTAACACCTTTTTCTATTCTTTCTGGATTAGCAGGATAAGAAGCAGGAGCAATTACTCCAATCACATCACCTTTTGATAATCTTTTTGGTTTGACTTTTCTCATCTACGAAACCCTTTTAATTTGATATTCAAATATAATAAAAATATGGACTAATTGTTTAATTGCTACATTGTTGAATTATGAATATTCATGGACACAGTCATTTTTCTTAATTTTTCACTTGACAGATTGAGTTTATTTTCATATTTTTACCATACAAATGTATGGTATTTTGTGTAAATAAAGTCAAGATTAAATTATTTCGGGAAATTCATAATTTGACGAAAAACGATAGAAAAAGTAATATTTTATATAAAAATAGTTGCTTTTTAAGTAAAAAATGTGACTAACAATACCGGAGGTGTATTTATGTCAAAAGGAATAACAAAAATTCAGGAAAAAATTCTCGATTTCATTATCGATAAAAGAATAGGTGCTTGGCTTCCTCCTACTTTAGCAGAAATAGCCAAACACTTCGGTTACCGAAACCGAGCAACCGTTCAGCAGCATCTTCAAGCATTAGAAAAGAAAGGATACATTAAACGCAATCCGAAATTATCACGTGGAATCGAATTAACAATTAACGACAAGTTCTTTGTGCCTCGACCAATACTTGGTGAAGTTGCTGCTGGTAATCCTTTAACTATTTATCCTGATTCAATTGATACAGTTGAACTACCAACAATTGCACGTATGCCTAAAGATTCATTCTTGCTAAAAGTCAAAGGTGATAGTTTAAAAGATGCTTATATTTTTAATGGCGATATAATTATCGTTAACCCGAATATCGAACCGAAAGATGCACATTTCGTTGTTGCAGTTTTAGATGACGCTGCGGTAGTAAAAAGATTTTACAGAAGCAACGGCAGTATTGAACTACACTCAGAAAATCCTGAGTACAAACCTATAGTAATTAAAAAGACCTACGGAAATTTTAATGTTGTTGGGGTGGTTATAGGTGTTTATAGAAGTATGGAAAGAAAGGCGGTATAATTGTTTAATGGTTAATGCAGTAATGGTTAATGCAGTAATGGTTAATTGTAAATGTTTAAAATCAGGAATAAATTCTACCATACAAAGTACTTTATTCATACTTGCTTTTTATTTTTTCGTTTGATGTTTGACCTTAAATATTTTGCTATTTTTAAACATAAAATTATAAGTTTTATAAGTGGAGAAAATAATGAATAGTAAGGGGAAAAAGACGTGGAAAGAAAAATTACTTGACAACAAAGGGCTTCCGAAAATAATTGAGATTAATGAAAAATTAAGCAAACGCTGGGGTGAAGGAACTTGTGTAATTCCTGCTCCAATTGAAGTAAATGAAATAATGAACAAAGTACCAAAGGGAAAGCTTATCACAATTAACGAAAT
>JAFGPR010000112.1 GCA_016936095.1 Ignavibacteriales bacterium
ATCAGAAACTCTGTTTGGGCAATTGCCATACTTGGATTTTTTGCTCTTTTCCCTGCAATTATTTCCGGGAAGGAATATGAGATGGGATGGTTTCGTCTGGGATTTGATTTTTTGCCTGTAGGGTTATTAGGATTTTTCTTTGCTGCGATTATTGCAATTCATATTTCTACAATTTCAACTCATTTAAATCTTGGCGCAATGTATTTTACTCGCGATCTATGGCTACATTATTTTAGACCTAAAGCAAATGAAAAGGAACTTGTATGGGTCGGGAGATTAGCAACTTTAATTTTGTTAGTCGGGTCTTTCTTTTATGGTCTGATGATGGAAGATATAACCTCGTGGTTGATATTTGCACTTTGGCTGATGGCGGCAGGTGTTTGGTTACCAAATATTTTACAAGTTATTTGGTGGCGTTTCAATGCGTGGGGTTATCTGGTTGCTTGGATAGCTAACCTTGGGCTTAGCTGGATTGTTGTTTGGATTTTACCATCTTTTGGTGTTTTATCGGGACTACCAGACTATATTCAGTTCTGGCTGCTCATGGTCGCTGGGGCACTAATATATATTCCTGTTACATTTTTAACAAAACCTGAAGATAAGGAACAT
This sequence comes from Ignavibacteriales bacterium, assembly GCA_016936095.1. Lineage (GTDB taxonomy): Bacteria > Bacteroidota > Ignavibacteria > Ignavibacteriales > Melioribacteraceae > JAFGPR01. The sequence goes on from JAFGPR010000112.1 coordinate 610, forward strand.
TTGATAAAATATTATGTTATGTCTCGCCCGATCGGTTTTTGGAAACCGATTCGAGAAGAAGCTGAAAGACGCGGTTTATTAAAAGAAATTAAAGAAATAAAATAGGAGGAAGTGATGACTTTAATAAAAAGAAAATGGACACCCACTGAAGCAGATGAATGGCGAAAAGAAGATTGGTACGCAATTGTTCTTTCACCTCTCGCATATATTTTACTAACCCTCGGAGTTGGATTAAGTCTGCTTCTGTTGCCAGTAGGATTCATACTGCTTGGCATTGGTATAATTATCACAATACTTATGCATTGGATAATTGATCCGAAATTAAAAGTAATTTCTGATGAATACGAAACAAAACAAAAACATTATTTGGAAGAATTAGAAAAGAAAACTCGCTGGGAGGTATACAATGGATAAAGGATTAGCAACAGTAATTGGAATGTCGATAGCATACCTTGCTTCATTTCTAGGTCTAGTGCTGGCTTGGTATTCATATCGTAAACATCATAAAAAGGAAAAGTAAAATGAATGGTTTAATATTTCTAACAGAAAGAATAGGGCATCCAATGCTGGGAATAATTATACCTGCTGTGATTTTAGCGGTATCCATTATTACCACTTGGATGCTTTATAAAAAATTTTCAGGAAAGAAAAATAGTATTAAGTAAATGTTTCGTGTCTTTTTGCCTTGGTGGCTAATAATATTTCACCGAAGAGTTGTAAAGACACAAAGGAAATTGAATTATGAAAAGAATAACAATGATTGTTTGTCTTTTGTTTGCGAAAATAAATTTTGCACAAACAAATGTTGACAAAGCCGTTGAGGAATTAAATTTATTGTGCAATGCTGTACTCGATAATTGGAAATACAGCACTAATTTTTCTGCCAAAGTTGATGAAATTTCTCGAATTGATTTTGACGATTCACAATGGCAAAATCTGCGTTTGAATGAATCTATCTATCCCGATTCCTGCTGGTTACGAAAAGTGATCGAGTTACCAAATTTCATTGCTGGGGTACCCGTCAGTGGGAGAATAAAATTTATTGTATCAGTTGACGATTATGGATATTTCTATATCAATGGTGAGAGCAAAGGTCATTTCCCCTGGGATGGTGAATTTACATTAACAGAGTCAGGAGAAACGGGGGCAAAATATGTGTTATTAATTAAAGCGGTTAATACCGGTGGACCGCTTAGAATCATTAGCGCGAAATTGAATTTCGATAAAGAATTACCATTGCAAAGAATTGTGAATAATTTTACTCTTAGTCTTCGAGTCGGGCAAAAACTTTTAAGTTTTGACACATATCAGACAAATAGTCGAGTAAAAGTTGATCCAAAAATTGATAAATCCACTGTTGACAAAGAAAGGAAGATTCAGCTCAATGAATTACTTCAAACTCTTGCTACACAACTCGATATTGAAGCATTAAGAAAAGGGGACACCGAAAAGTTCCTCTCATCTCTCGAAAATGTTAAGAGTCAGTTAAAACCAGTTTCTGATTTTGCAAAAGAATTTAAACTGCATTTTACTGCAAATGCACATATTGATGCAGCGTGGTTATGGCGAAAGAAAGAAACTGTTGATGTATGTTACAAAACATTTTCCTCGGTAATGAAGATGTTTGAGGCACGCCCAGATTTTACATATTCACAAAGCCAAGCAGTTTTTTATGAATGGATGGAAAAGCAATACCCAGAATTATTTGAGAAAATAAAACAGTATCAATTTGATGGGAGATGGGAAATTGTTGGTGGTATGTGGATTGAGCCAGATTGCAATTTGCCAGATGGAATTTCTTGGGCTCGGCAGATGCTCTATGCTCAATATTATTTTATTGAAAAATTTGGGTTGGAGGCAGTTCTCGGTTGGAATCCTGATTCCTTTGGATATAATTGGAATCTACCGCAGTTTTTACTTCAAGCAGGCATTAAAGCATTCATTACTCAAAAAATTGGTTGGAATGATACAAGTGTTTTTCCGTATAGACTTTTCTGGTGGCAGTCACCTGATAGTTCGAAGATTCTTACATATTTTCCCTTTGATTATGTCAATAAAATTGAAGATCCATTTAAGTTAGTTGATTGGATGCGTCAATTTGAGGCAAATACTGGTTTTAAAAATCAGATGATACTTTTTGGAATAGGGGATCACGG
>JAFGPR010000113.1 GCA_016936095.1 Ignavibacteriales bacterium
AACACTTGGGTTACATCATCATATTTTTTTTTAATTTTTCAATTAAGAAAACTTAACCTTTGGTTCTAAAGAAGGGGAGTAGTAAACTATACCCGGTGTTAGGCGCTGCCTATTATTTATTTTCAAAGTTATTTATAGCTTTTTCAATCTTGTTTTTCTTATTACAATTCATTAATCCAGTTAGAAATGCATGCTGCTTATAATAGGTTCTCTTATTAGTATCAATTGAAATTATTTTGTTAAAAATCAGACACTTTTTATTATCAGAATTATAAAATGATCCGATTAGTTTGTTTTTATTGATAATTTTTTTGTCAAACAAAGCATAATCTACCTTTATTAGCTCATTGTCTAAATAAGTTATCGTATCTGTATTATAGAGAACAGTATCCACCTTTATTTTACAAAGAACTTTTTTACTGTTTTTTATTGGTTTACATGATTTGAATTTCATTTTTGTTATTGTAGTATCAACTTTAAATTCCAAAATGTAAACATCTAGTAATCCAAGTTCAAATCTATTTGTTGGGGTTTCTTGACAGAATAAACAATTGCATGAAAAGAATAGAATCAGTAAAATAGAATGTATTTTTTTTAATGTTAGCATGAGATATTTATCAAATTAATGTCTGGATAAATTGCATTTTTAGGTTGCGCCTAACGTTTTCGGGTATGGACAGTGGCGGAGATCGGAGCAGTATGGTATCTAGGTAGCACTGAGTTACCCTTGAAATGCAGTGATTCGTAACCCTCAAGCCCGCCATTGGCTATACCCGGTGTTAGCTTGCGTACAATATTAATGTCCAGTTTTATAATAAATCTTTCTATCTTCTAATAATTCATAAAACTTATTTTTATATCCATCCGAAATTGGAATTAATTCATCTCCAATACGTATCCTGTTTCTTTCAATACTCTTAATTTTAGAAAGTGCTATTATAAACGAATTATGCACTCTTTGAAAATCTCTCTCGGGTAATAAATCCATTAAATTCTTAAATGTTTGCAAGGTCATTATTTTCTTATTCAATGTAATAATTTGTAAATAATCTTTCATTCCTTGTATATACAAGATATCATTTAGTTCAATCTTTTCAATCCGATATTCTGTTTTTATGAAAATATAGTTATTATTTATAATACTTTTTGATTCAGCGAGTTGGCTATAAATTTTTTCTACAGATTTTATGAACCTGGCAAAGGTAAAAGGCTTAAGAAGATAATCTGTTACATCCAGCTCATATCCTTTTAATGCGTATTCATCATAAGCAGATGTAATTATTATTTTAGGTCTATTTTGTAACGATTCCAATAACTGTATTCCAGAAAGTCTTTTCATTCTTATGTCAAGAAAAATCAGATCTACAGAATTGTTCTTTAAATAAACGAGAGCTTCAATCGCATTACAAAAGCTTGCTAATAAATTAAGGTAATCAACTCGAGTAACAAATTCCTTAATCTTTTTTAATGCAAGAGGTTCATCCTCTATAATAATACAATTAATTATCATTTAAAACTAAATCTAATTTTACCTTAAAAATGGAATTATTGCTAACAATATTTAATTTGTGTTTGTGAGGATATAAAATATTTAGCCTTTTCTTAACTGTTTCTAATCCAATCCCATGTAATTTATCATTATCGACTGCTAATTCGTAAAACATATTTTCACAAATAAAAGTAAGGATGTCTTTCTCAAATATAAAACTAATTACTATTCCATTTTCAATTTCAGAATCAACCGAATGTTTAAATGCATTTTCAATGAAGGGAATAAATAACATGGATGCTATTTGTTTCCCTTGATATTTACCAGAAATAGTAAAATTCAGAAATTTTTCATTTTTGATTCTCAATCTTTCAAGCGATAAGTAGTTCTCTATATATTCCAATTCTTTTTCTATAGATACTTTTTCTAATTTTGAATCCTGCAACATATATCTCATTATATCAGATAATTTAATTATTGATATAGAAGCTTTGTCAGGATAATCCCTTATTAGAGTATCAATGTTGTGCAAAGTATTAAAAAGAAAATGCGGATTTATTTGTGTCCTTAATAAGGCCAATTTGCTTTCAGCGTTTTCTTTTTCTAATAATAGAATGTTATTTCTTTTTTGAAACCAATCGATGAAAAACCTAAACAGACACCCTATTATAATCCATAAAAAAATAGAAGAAAGCGGTGCAATTCCATACGCAAATGCTTTTTTAGAAATGAAAAAAAGAGTTAAATATGATAGTATTACAAAGGAAATCGCCCAAAATAAAAATCCTTTTCTATTAATGAGTTTCATTACGCCAAAATAGCCAATATAAAAATACAAAGGGAAAATAAAATATGAATAAGCAAAAACCTTTGATTGTTCTTTTGAGCTAAGATTTTCAGTAACATATTTAAATGCCAAGGGGAACAATAAATAATAAGCAATTATTAACCCCCAAAAAATAATATGAATGTAAACTACAATTGATTTTTTCATTTTTGTAATATTTTGGCTAAATAATATCACAAAAGTCAATCGCAATTTTTTAGTTTGAAAATCTATTATATACTTCGGACTATTTTATCGACTTTTTTGATTTTTTAATCTACCTATTAGCTATGATCAAGTTACTGTATTTTTGTATGCAAGCTAACGGTAAATTGTATGAGTAGTGGCAGATTGCGTGGTAGTTTTCTGTCAAACCGCTACGCAGTTTGAGCGGGCTACAAACTTTGATATTTACCACATCGCCTGCCATTACTTATACAAAATGTTGTAGTGCGTTATTCCTTTTTCAAAGGCGAATAATCCGATAATTCAATTTTGGTTGTAGGGTCAGGCATAATAGCAAAGAACTCATCAGCTCTTCTTTTAAATTCCTTAATATCTCCCTCGTAAACCTCATTCAAGACATATTTACAATCAGTTCTTGCAATGCTGTCCATAGCTGCTTGATCCCATGCTCTTTTACAAGGCCAATGTCCAACCAATTTTGCTGTTGGAGATGCAGTTTGATGTTCCTTAAATCTCTTATCTACATCATCGGCAAATCCAATTTTTACTCTATTCGGCTGAAATTCGGGAATTAACTGAATCAAATAGAAGAATCCATAATTCCGATTGTTGTTCAATTCAGATTTTGTATGGCCTCTATTCTTATAATATCTAATGAGGTTTTCTGCATCATCTGAGGATAAACATGCAACAAGTGCCCCTTTACTTGAAGGTGTTTTTCTTTTTAATGGTTCAAGGTTCAGTTCTTTTTTTTGCGACCGAACGTTTCGTCTGATTGTGTCAATACTAACACCAAGTTCGTCAGCTATTTCCCTATATGTTCTATATGTCGCCATTATTCAGTCTTTCGTTAATGCACTACAACGTT
>JAFGPR010000114.1 GCA_016936095.1 Ignavibacteriales bacterium
AGATAGATTAGGAATGCTTTATATTGCAAATGCTGGTTCCGATCCAGATTATCAAATTAAAGCTATAAATTTATATTCAGATTTATCAACACAGGAACCTGAAAATACTCTTTGGCCGCAACGATTAACCAGTGTTGCAACAGATATTAATCAGTTAGTTGAGATTTTCAAAAAAGTATGGGATAATGATAGAGAAAGTACCAAAAAAGCATGGGATTATGCATCAATTTGTATGAGGGCAGAAGAGTATCAGAAAGCCATTGAACCACTTGAATTTTTAGTTGGAAAGTCAGCTGATGTTGTAAATTACTGGAGACAATTAGCAACTTGTTATGATAAACTAGAACAATATGATAAAGCTGTGAATGCATATTTAAAATTAATTGAATTAGAACCAACAAACAGAGATTTTTACGTCAATGCAGCGATTGAATATAAGAATTCAGGACAGCTTTCAACTGCAAGACAATATTTATATAAGGCATCTAACATTAGTCCTGATTGGGATTATCCAATATATATTGAAGCAACATTATACGAAGCTGCCGCATCAAGAAGATGTGGAGATGATTTCCAAAATAAATTAGTTTATCAGTTAGCACGCGATATATATAGAAAATGTGCAAATATGGGGGGAGATTATTCTAGCCATGCTTCACAACGTGCAGGTCAATTAGGTGGTGCTTGTCCAACAAAAGAGGAATATTTTTTCAGAAATATTAAACCTGGAACCTCAGTTTCAGTCTCAAATGCTTGTTACGGCTGGATAGGAAAGAGTGTAACATCATATTAAAAGTAATGAAAGATTTTAAAAGACGCCTTAGGGCGTCTTTTTTTTTTATTAACTCAAATTTTCCTTAATAAGTGTTCTTGAAGAACCAATCTAAATCTTCAAACAAATTATTCAAAAATTTTTAAAGATTAACCAATAATTATTATATTCATATTATAAATATTAAAATTTTTGAGGTATTAAATGATAAATTATCTAAAGCAAGACAAAGAAATATTTGATGTATTGAAACTTGAAATTGAACGTCAGCAATACAATCTTGAACTTATTGCATCAGAGAATTTTGTCTCGATGGCTGTCCTTGCTGCCGCCGGTTCTGTGCTAACAAACAAGTATGCTGAAGGTTATCCAGGAAAGCGTTATTATGGGGGATGTGAGTTTGTTGATATGGCAGAGGATTTAGCAAGAGATAGATTGAAAAAATTATTCGGATGTGAATATGCAAATGTTCAGCCACATAGTGGTTCACAAGCTAATATGTCAGTATTTATGGCATTGCTTCAACCAGGTGATACATTTCTTGGATTGAGTCTTGACCACGGTGGTCATCTTACACATGGTTCTTTGGTAAATTTTTCTGGAAAAGTCTATCGCTCTATAGGATATACCCTAAATAAAGATACAAAATTATTGGATTATGATTTAATTGAAAGTCTTGCAGTGAAAGAAAAACCAAAGATGATTATTGCAGGTGCTACTGCATATTCACGTGAATGGGATTATAAGAAATTTAGAGAAATTGCGGATAAAGTCGGTGCATTTCTTATGGTTGATATTGCTCATCCATCGGGATTGATAGCGAAAGGATTGCTTGATAGTCCATTGCCTTATGCTGATGTTGTCTGTTCAACAACACATAAGACTTTGAGAGGTCCTCGTGGTGGTGTTATAATGATAGGAAAAGATACTGAAAACAAGATGGGAATAATGGCGCCCAAAGGCGAAAGACCAAAATTAATGTCTGAAATTTTTGATGGAATCGTTATGCCTGGTATACAAGGTGGTCCTCTTATGCATATTATAATGGCAAAAGCAGTTGCATTCAATGAAGCTCTTCAAGACACTTTTAAGGTTTATGCTACACAAATAATTAAAAATGCAAAAGCGTTAGCAACAAAATTAATTTCTTATGATTTTAATATATGTTCAGGTGGAACTGATAACCATTTAATGCTGATTGATTTAACTAATAAGGATATTAGCGGTAAAAAAGCAGAACGAATTTTAGGTGAAGCAGGTATGACAGTTAATAAAAATCAAGTACCATTCGATACAAAGAGTCCATTTGTTACAAGTGGAATAAGAGTTGGTGTACCGGCAGTTACGACACGTGGAATGAAAGAAGGCGAAATGGAAGTAATTGCTGATTTTATTAATCGGGCAATTAATAATGCTGATAATGAGCAGGAACTTGTTAAAATAAAAAATGAGGTAAAAGAATTCTGTAGCAAGTTTCCTTTATATCCTGAATTAATTTCTAACTGAATTCACTTTGTGCCTTCGTGACTAAGTGGTGATAATTATTTGCCACGACAGCAACAAGACACAGAGTTTATTCTCTTTTGGAGTAAATTTGTGGCTTTTTGGAAAAGGAATTCAAAAAGGAAAAAAGATGAACATGAGATGTCTTTTCTGGAGCATCTTGAAGAATTACGTTGGCGAATTTTATATATTATTATTGGTTTAATAATAGGAACAATAGCAGCATGGATTTTTATTGATTTTTTCGTTGAGAAAATTCTTTTATTGCCGGCAAACAAAGCAAACCTAAAACTTCAGAATCTTAAACCGTTTGGTCAATTATTTTTGTATCTCGAAGTTGCAATGATTATTGGCTTTATAATTAGCGTACCGAATTTTTTCTATCAGGTGTGGAAGTTTGTAGCTCCTGCATTAAAAAAGAATGAAAAGAAATATGTTTTTTCGATAGTAACTTTTACAACAATTTGTTTTATAGCAGGAATTGTATTTGCATATTTTGTAATGTTACCTCTCACATTGCAATTTGCTTCTCAATTTGGAACGGAAAGAATAGAGAACAATTTTGCTGTTAATGAGTATTTTTCAATTATATTAAGTGTAATGATAGGAGCTGGAGTCGTTTTTGAACTACCGATGCTTTCTTTTTTTCTCTCAAAAATCGGCATACTTACCCCGAAGATAATGAGAAAATTTTGGAGGCATTCTATACTTACAATTTTTGTTATGTCAGCAGTACTTACTCCTGGTGGTGATCCCATTTCACAAATATTACTTGCTGTACCATTAATTTTACTCTACGAAATCAGCATTCTCATTTCAAGAATATTTTCTAAAAAAAAGGAAGAGTTTGAATAAATTGCTTAAAGAAATATCGCTTCCTGTATTTAATGAATTAGAAAAATTCAATGATGTATTTCGAAATGCAATTAGATCAGAAACTAAAATTGTTGATTTAATTGCAAGATATATCCTACGTCAGAAGAGTAAAAAGATAAGACCGTTGCTTGTTTTTTTATCGAGCAAGTTAGTTGGCGATATTACTGATAAATCTTTTCGTGCTGCAACTCTAATTGAAATTTTACACACAGCAACATTAATTCATGATGATGTAGTTGATGATGCAAAAACTCGACGTGGATTTTTATCAATTAATGCGGTCTGGAAAAACAAAGCCTCTGTCTTGATGGGTGATTACCTACTCGCAAAGGGATTAATGATTGCTGTTAAAAACCAAGATTATGATGTTCTCGAAGCAATTTCCGACACAGTAAAAAAAATGTCGGAAGGCGAACTCCTTCAAATTCATAAAACGCGAAAATTAGATGTTGACGAGGAAACATATTTCAAAATAATCTCAAAAAAAACTGCCTCTTTATTTGAAACGTGCTGTTCAGCTGGAGCTATGAGCAGTACAAACAACCCAAGTCATATTCAAAAATTAAAAGAATTCGGATTGAATTTAGGAATTGCTTTTCAAATTAAAGATGATATAATGGATTATGTCGGGGAGAAAAAAATATTAGGTAAACCATTACTTGCCGATCTAAAAGAAAAGAAAATAACATTACCCTTAATTTACTCATTAAATAAAGTTGGGAAAAAAGACACATCAAAAATTATTAAAATAATAAAAAACGAAAAAAAAATAACTAAGGTTAAACAAATTTTAGATTTTGTTAAGGAAAATAATGGCATTGAATATTCAATTGAGATGACAAAAAAATATTCTAAAAAGGCGAAAGAATGCTTAAATGATTTCCCAGATTCTCAAATAAAAAAATCCTTCGAAAAGCTTATAGATTTTGTTGTTACAAGAGTTTCCTAATAAAAAGAAATAACTTTATTAACCTAAATTTAATAAAAATATTTTCAAAAAAAATGTTTTTTCAGTAAGATTTCTTGCAATAATTTTTGTAATTTGTAAATAAGATTTATGTAATAATTAATATTTTATAAAAATGAAAATTCGAAAATTTTATTTGTTTATTTTAATTCCAATCATCTTTCTGCTAGCTAATTGCAGCGAAGATTTTGATGATGCAAAGATACCTAATCAAGCACCGAACACATTTTTGTTCCTAAAGGCTGATACAAATATCAGTCAACAGAGAAGTCGGTTACAAGTACACTGGTGGGGGGATGATTCTGATGGACTTATTATTGGATATTATTTCAAGTGGGAGGGGGTAAGTGATGTTTGGAGCTTCACGACAAGAAATGATAGTATATTTTCTTTACCCATCGGGACAAAAGACACTACATATAATTTTTTAGTAGCTGCAGTTGATAACGAAGGGAATGGAATCTATGACTACAATGTTGTGTTTAATAATATTAATTTGGGACCAGAGCCATTTATTGATAGTGATGGGAATAGCGTCTATACTCCTGGTGAGAAATTTTGGGATCTTGGATTAATTGATCCAACACCAGCAAATCAAATTTTCCCAATTAAAAACACATCACCAACAATCCAATGGACAAAGGTTACAACATTACCAGCAACCTCATTCCCTGTTATAACTGTTGGTTGGACAACCGACGACCTTGATGGAATTGAAACTATTACGAAAATTAATATTGCATTGAACGATACAAATAATTCTGTTGCACTTAATGGGAATGTATCTCTTGTTACGCTTAGAGTTAAAGATGTTAATGCTGCTAATCCAACAATGCAGGTATTAATAAACGGAAATGAAAATAGTATTTTCAGTCAAGAACTAAGCAATTTAAAATTAGATGATAATAACGTGATTTATGTTCAAGCGCAGGATATATCGGGAGCGAAGTCTGAATTTATTCGCATTCCCGATACAAACAGCACTTGGTATGTGAAAAAACCAAAGGGTAATTTTTTAATAATTGATGATTACCCCAGTGGTACTACTCAAGCTAATTTTTATAAATCTGTTTTTGATACAATAAATAGCGATGCATTATTAAATAAGTATGATATCTTCGATATTGAAAATAGTCCACTACCATATTCGAGCATTACTTTTTATGAAACAATGAAACTATTTGATTACATTTTTTGGTATAGCGATTCAAAGCCGACAATTGATATGTTAACAGCGAATGTTCAGAAATATATTTCACAAAAAGGAAAAATTGCATTTTCAATGACTTTCCAGAGAACTACTTCTGATTATACATTTGATATCTCTATTGCACAAAGCTTTTTACCGATAGATGATTTTGGCGAAACCGCACCACTTGATTTTATGTTTCCAAACGCCCTCTGTGTCCATTCGGATACTAATGATACTTACCCCGAACTAAAAACGACAGTCACTATTGGTTTTGTACGAACATTTATTCCAAGTGCGTTAGCTACAAAAAAAGTATATGAATTATCAAGCATACAAAAAACCGGTAACATTGCTTTTATGGATAATTCAAAAAGTTTATTTTTTATTGGTTTACCTCTGCACGATTGCAATGGTAACGGAACAGTTGGCAGATTACTTAAAAAAGTATTTTTCGAAGAATTTAATATGAGTCTATAAATTTTTGTAAAATCATATTAGGAATTTATAATATGAAAAAAATAATTTTTTGTTTTTTATTTTTTATTATATCACTTATTACATTTGCACAAGCTACAGGTAAAATTGAAGGGAAAACAATTGATATTGCAACCGGTGAACCTATTCCAGGTGTGAATGTTTTATTAGAGGGAACTTACTATGGTGCTGCTTCAGATATTAATGGATATTTTAAAATTGATAAAATTAAACCGGGTGGCTATATAGTTAAAGCTTCTTTTATTGGATATAAAACAATGCAATATACTGATATTGTAGTTGAGGCAAATAAGACAACCAGATTGGATATTGAAATGCAAGAAAGTGCCTTAACTCTTGATCAAGATGTTATTGTAATCGGTAAGAAACCACTAATTGATGTTGAAGAAACGCAAAGTAAAAAAAACATTACAAAAGAGGATATTGAACTATCGGTCGTTGAAAATATTCAGGATGTAGTAACACAACAATCTGGAGTAATTAAATCAGATAATGCAATTCATATCAGAGGTGGTCGTTCTTACGAAAATGCATTTTTGCTTGATGGAGTATCAGTTCAAGACCCACTAGCGGGAACCGGTTTTGGTCTGCAACTAAGTGCAAGTGCAATCGAAGAAGTTGAAGTAATTACAGGTGGATTTAATGCTGAATTTGGACAAGCAACATCGGGTGTGGTCAATGCACGAACTCGCGAAGGGAGTGATAAATATTCTGGATATGTATCATACAAACGGGATAATTTTGGTAACAAAGAATCTTATAATGTATTTAATATTGATATATTTGAGTCGAATCTGAGTGGTCCTGAACCAATTACATCTTATCTTTTACCTGCATTAGGAATTCAGATTCCCGGTAAAATTACTTTCTTTGGTAATTTTTATGTCGGATTAAGCGATGGAATTACACAAGGGTATTATAAGTCAACTGCAGATAAACTTTATTCCTCGACTTTTTATGGAACAAGATTTTCTCCTCGTCAAGAAAACAGTTGGTTTTGGTTAGGTAAAATAACTTATTCAATTACTCCTACGATGAAACTTTCGTATTCTTATAATCAATCTGTAAACATAAATCAAAACTCACAATCACTGCAATCAAATCTTGAATATGTTGAACCAAGTCCTGGATATCAATATGAATTTCAATATATTCCCAATAATGCAAACGTCTTTACTCATAATAATAAATATCATACATTAAACTGGACTCACACCGTAAGCTCAAGTATGTTTTATGAACTTAAAATAAATCATTTTTATACAAACTTACGTGCAGATGCAAATGGTAGAATGTGGTATGAATATAATGAGCCACAAGACATTGTTACATTTCCAATTCAATATTATAATTCAGAAACACCTCAAATCGGAGTAATTCCCGGTGATGGTTTTTGGGATGTAGGCAATCCATTTACTTGGCGTGATCACTATATGGAAGAATTTTCTGTTAAAGGAGATTTGACAAGTTATTTTGACGAAAGGAATAAAATGAAAACAGGATTTAATGCAATATTTCAGGAATTGCAGGTTGTTGATATTTATAAACCTTGGATTGGTGTTATGGGATTGAACAATGATGTTTATAAAGTTTATACTGCACGTGGTTCGGGATATATTCAGGATAATATAAATTTTAGTGGAATGATTTTGAATTTTGGACTCCGTTTGGATTTTTGGTTCCCAGGCCAATACGTTGATGATGCTATTAAAAATCCTGATGTAATTACTATCCCAGACGAAATTCGACAAGCATACAAAGATAATACTTATAGTTGGTGGGTATTTAAGGACAGAAAATACAAAGCAAGATTAAGTCCTCGACTTGGCATATCCCATCCAGTTTCTGAAAATCAAGTTTTATTCTTCTCTTATGGTCATTTCAGTAAATGGCCCAAGCCCCAGTTTGTTTATGCTAAACTAAATCCAACAAGTGCGCAATCATCTTTTCAGAAATTCGGTAATCCAAATCTTGATCCAGAGACAACGGTTGCTTATGAATTAGGATTAAAAACCCAATTTTCTCAAAATGATGTTCTGACTGTTACAGCATATTACAAAGATATATTTGATTACATACGTACACAGACAGCAAAAATCACATCAGCACGATTTGCAACTCAATCATTTATAACTTATGCAAATATGGACTATGCCCGTTCGCGAGGAATAGAAATTGAATATAAAAAACGAATTGGCAATTGGTTTAGCGGAATGTTTTCTTTTACTTACGCTATTGTAACTGGTAAAAGTTCATCTTCTGATGAAGGTGTTCTTATTTTGCAAGGTGACCTTGATGAATCAATAAAAGAAGAATATGTTAGCTGGGACAGACCATTAACTATTTCAACTAGTTTAAGCTTTTTTGTAGAAAAAGATAAACCTTTATTTGGATTTGGTGCTGGAATACTTGATGATTATAATGTTTATCTAAGAGTATTTTATCAATCAGGTAAAAGATATACACCAGCAATTTTTACTGGAGCATATGATATTGATGGCAGACCTGAATATGTTTCTGACAGGACTAACCGTTACGGTGAAATTGGTGATAATTGGTTTTATATTGATTTGAATTTTGAAAAGTATATAAAATTCGATCCTTTCAAGTTCTCTATTTTTGTTGAAATAAATAATTTATTAGATACAAAAAATGCTGCGATAATAAATCCAGCAACAGGTGAAGCGTACGAATATGGTGATCCGACACCAAGCAGTTGGAATGACCCGACGTATCCTGATTTACAGGCACCTATTAGTGCATATCCTTTCGATCCAGCAAGATATTTAACAAGAAGGAATATCAAGTTTGGGGTTAGTTTTAAATTTTAGTTGAAATAAAATCAAGTTGAATAAAATGAAAAAAATAATTTTACTTTTCACATTTCTTTGTTTTGCTGATGCATATGCTCAGTTATTTCCAACTTTAGGAAGTCAACGAGCCGGAATTTCAACAGCACAATTTTTGAAAATTGGTGTTGGTGGTCGTGCTACTGCGATGGGTGATGCGTTTGTAGCAGTATCTAATGATGTCTCTGCATTGTATTGGAATCCTGCAGGTATCGTTCAAACGGAAAAGGACCAAGCAATTTTTTCTCACAATGAATGGTTAGTTGATATTAAGCACGAATTTTTCGGTGCCATTTATCACTTTTCTTCGAATGATGCGGTTGGTGTTTCATTCACCGCTCTTCATATGGACGATATGAAAGTTACAACTGAATTTATGCCATTCGGAACAGGTGAATATTTTTCATTTGGCGATATTGCTTTAGCAGTAACCTATGCAAGAAAGATGACTGACCAATTCAGTTTCGGTGGCACTGTTCGTTACATCGAAGAGACTTTAGATGTTCTAAAAATGCGTGGTTTTATGATAGACCTTGGTACGTATTATTGGACTGGACTCGGTTCAACACGGTTTGCTGTTACGATTACAAATTTTGGTGGTGAACTTAGACCGAAAGGTTCAGTAAAACTTATTGATGGTAGTGATAAAAGTGATTGGCAGGCATTTTCACCGCCGACTATGTTTAGAATAGGTTTTGCGATGGAACCATTTCAAGATGAAATAAATCGCATTACAACATCTATTCAATTAAATCATCCGAGTGATAATAGTGAAAATGTTTCTACGGGTGTTGAATACTCTTGGCGCGAGATTGTTCTAATTCGTGCAGGATATAAAATAAATGTTGACGAGCAGGATTTCAGTGTTGGTATTGGTTTAAATATTCCAACTTCTATTGCAGAAGTAACAGTTGATTATTCATATTCAAATTTTGAACGATTGGGTTCTGCCCATAGAATTTCTTTAATTTTAGGATTATAAACTTTTAGTGTCTTCGTGTTTTTGTGCAACAAAATTTTCACCGCAAAGACACAAAGCCGCAGAGGATAGAATAAATATGAAAACAAAAACTATTTTTGCAATACTTTTATCTTTCTTACTTTTTTATTGTACGGATAAATTTGAATTACCACAAGAACCTATCGATAGAGGTACAGGAAATGTTAGCGATACTGTTTACATCCAGCAAAATCCTTTATGGACTGGATTCAATAAGCCGCAGGATATGATAATTGGAAAGGAAACGTTCATTTATGTCTGTGATACAGATAATGATAGAATAGTGATGATGAATATGGCTGGGCAGATACTTGGAACAAAATATATTAAGCACCCAATTGCAATTGACCAAGATTATCAACTCAACTTAATTGTTTGTGCCCAGTTTGATACATTGATTGGGGGTACTCAACAAACATTAAGTGCAGTTTACAAAATTGATCTATTTTCTGCCGGACACCAGATAGGGAATGCACCTATGACACGAATTCTTCCAAAAACATCTTTTGATTTTTTGAAAGTAAACAGAGAATATTCAGGTGTATGTGTATTTAAAAATAATTCTTTTTATATAGCGAGAAGAGGTCCGAATAATACTGATAAAATTGATCCTGATAATGCAATTTTAGTTTACGAAAAGAAAACTCGTTCAAATGGTGTTGTTGTTGATACATTAACAACAAAACTGCCATTACTTGCACCTGAAGGGACAGGATTGCTTTCAATGAATCAGATAAGTTCGCTTACTTCTTTTGATAACGATACCAAAAATTTCATAATTACTTTAATAGGTCTGAATTATTTTAAAGTGCAATGGCTTGAATATGTAAGCAGAACGGATTTCGAAGGATATCAAAGCAAGTTATCAACAGTTGAAACTGATATGATGATTAGCGATAGATTTGATCAACCTGAAGATGTATGCATTGACAAATCAGGAAAAATTTATGTCGCTGATGCCGGAAGAGATAGTGTTTATGTATTTAATACCTTTGGTGATGAATTACAATCTTTTGGTGGTGCAAATGTATTCAATGACCCTCATGCAGTAGCATTTTTTGATAAAACACTTTATGTCCTTGATACAGGAAATGATAGGATTGTAAGATTTATTTTATCAACAGAGATAAAGTAGGTTTTTATTAACCACTAAGAACACTAAGGATACTGAGAGGGAATATTATTATTTTTATGAATACATGTCTTAGTTTGCTAAGTGTCTTCAGTGGTGAAAAATATTTTTAATAAGAGAATAAATTTATGAAGAAATTTCTTTTGGCATTTTTATTTACATGTGTAAATATTTTTGCACAGACGATTACTCCAATAATTCAATTGAGACAAAATGACGCAAATGGTGTTCCAGTTTATTTGGATTCAACTGTAACGATTTTAGGAATTGTAACTGCTGCTAATCAATTCGGAGATGTCGGTCCAGCATATATACAAGATTCAAGTGCAGGTATTGCCGTTTATGGAAATTATTTTATTTCCTATTTAGTAATTGGAGACTCAATAAAAATAACCGCAAAGGTGACCAATTATAATGGATTGACTGAATTAAATTACGGAACTGGTTCATCATTTACTAAATATGGAAAAGGTGTAGAAAAAATACCACAGGAAACAACTCTACTGCAAATATCATCACAACAATGGAATGGACTTGAGCTCTTAGAAGGGAAGCTTGTAATCATTAAAAATGCAACCATCAATGCTTCGGGTAACTTCCAAGGTAACACAACTTATAGTATATCAGATTCTTCTGGGGCTCTTCAGATATATATTGACAACAGTGTAAGTGATATTATTGGTAAGAAAATACCTGAAGGGAAAATAGATTTGATTGGGGTTGTAGGACAATATGATATTTCGGACCCAGATACTGTCTTTAATATTGGTTATCAGATTCTACCAAGATTTTGGGATGATATTATAATTTTATTACCTTACATAGTTGAACCAATAATTGCTACCAACATTACTAAAAATTCTTTTAATGTCAGTTTCAACACACAAAATAAAGGTAACACAAAAGTAAAATATGGATTGACGAATGCAGTGGAATTGGATTCAGTAGTTATAGAGGAAGATACAACTTTTCATATAGTTCAAATCACTGAATTAGAACCACAGACTAAATATTTTTTCAAAGCATTTTCAGAAAATGAAAATGGGACAAGTGAAAGTAATACATATTTTACAATTACTGCACCAAGTGATTCTACATCAGGTATAATAAATGTTTACTTTAATTCATCGGTTGATAATACTGTTGCGATATCTGGTAACGAAGCGATCGGAAATGTTGATTTTGAACAAAAATTAATTGAAAGAATAAATTCCGCTACATACTCTATTGATATGGCGGTTTATAGTTATGATGGATTAGATAATCTTACTAATGCAATTATACTTGCAAAAAATCGTGGAGTGAAAGTCAGAATAGTTTATCAAAATAGAACTATCCAAAGTTCAATGCAAGAACTTTTAAATGCCGGAATATTAATGAGTCAACGTCCAAGTAGTTTGGATGGAATTATGCATAATAAATTTGCAGTAATTGATGCAAGAGATACAATTTACACAAATGACTGGGTTTGGACAGGTTCTTGGAACTGGACAACGACTGAACTTTCCTGGCGAAATAATGTTATAGAAATAAAAGATCCAAATTTAGCAGTTGCGTATACTCAAGAATTTGAAGAGATGTGGGGGAGTAATACTGATACACCAGATTCATTAAATGCAAAATTTGGTTCGGATAAAACAGATAATACAAATCATTTATTTAGTGTTAATGGAATTCAAATAGAATCTTATTTTAGTCCATCTGACAATACAGAGACTCAAATCCGTGGTGTTGTAAATTCAGCAGATTCTTCAATTTATTTTGCTTTATTAAATTTTACGAGTAACGACATTTTTACTTCAATTCAATCACGCCATACAGCAGGATTAAATGATGTAAGAGGAATAATTGAGGATGCAGGTATAGAGGGTTCTGAATATTTGAATCTTCAAGCTTTATTTGGAAATGAAATTATTGATTATGAATATGGTTCAGGAAAACTTCATCATAAATATGGGATGGTTGATGTTTCCTATCCTGAATTAGCACCAATTGTGATTACTGGTTCACATAATTGGTCTGCATCAGCAAATGAGCATAACGATGAAAACACTTTAATAATACACAATATTTATATTGCAAATCAATATATGCAGGAATTTAAAGCAAGATATAATGAAAGTGGCGGTTCAACTCCTTTTGTTGTTCCTAATGTTTCAGACATTTACGAATATGAAACTACGCCGACTGGTTACAAATTGGAGCAGAATTATCCTAATCCTTTTAATCCATCAACAACAATAATATATTCAACCCCACCGCAACACTCCCCATATCAAGGGGAGGGAGTGAGTGAGGGGTCTCTTATTACTCTGAAAGTTTATGATATTCTTGGTCAGGAAATAGCAACATTAGTGAATGAAGAACAATCACCGGGGATTTATAAAGTTGAATTTAATGGTAGTAATTTATCTTCAGGAATTTATTTTTATCAATTAAGAATAGGCAGTTTTAATCAGGTTAAGAAGATGGTGGTTTTAAAGTAGGGAGTAGTTAGTAGCAAGTAGTTAGTAGCAAGTAGTTAGTAGCAAGTAGTTAGTAGCAAGTAGTTAGTAGCAAGTAGCTTGTAGGTGTTTACAAGTGAATGTGATTTTTATTTTAATAAATGTTAGAAATCAAAAGAAAATTAAATAAAGACTAAACTTAAAAGGTAAAATTATGAGAAGGTTAATTTTTATTCTTTCGTTGCTTTTTGTTATTGTTTCTGTAAAAGCACAAACTACTGTATTCAGTGATAATTTTAGTACTAATACAAGCGCAGGTTGGACAACGAGCGGACAAATAGGTAGTAGTGCTTGGTATGTGTCGCGCAGCGGTGATGATTGGGGTGCAAGAAGGAATACATCGCCAGAACAACTCGAATTGACAAATGACGCAAGCGCTACAGCTAATGCTAATGGTTGGGTATTTGCTAGCACACTTACATCTTCGTTTAGTTCTCCGTACAATATTACTCTAAAGTCCAATTCTGGGTTAGTAACATGGTTTTTCAATATGAGGCAGATTAGAACAGATCCAGCAGGATTTGGATATAACAATAGTTATGGTGTAGCGTTTATTCTTGCAGGAACATCTGATAATCCTGTTAATACTGGTAATGGATATGCTGTTGTTTTAGGTCAGAGCGGTTCTACTGATCCAATACGTCTTGCAAAATATAACAGTGGGTTGCAGGGATCTTCTAATATAACAAATATTATTATTTCAAATACAAGCGGATTAACAGATTTTGGAAATGAGTACTTAAGTATATGTGTGACTTACGATCCTTCCAATGATCAGTGGGAATTATTTATAAGGAATGATGGAACTTCAGGTTTTACCGATCCAACTACCGGGACTTTAACTTCGCAGGGCACTGCTATTGATAATGAATATGTTGGAGTTGCACTTTCTTATCTTGGAGGTTATTGGCAGGGTAGCACTGGAGCAAATCAAACTTCTTTTTTTGATAATGTAACAGTTCTTGTTACCACTTCAGGTCCGACTCCTTTAACGACAGATTTTATTTCCGATGTTGATTCAGGTCAAGTACCCTTTACAGTTAATTTTACTGATCAAACATCAGGCGGAACGCCTCCGTATGCATATCACTGGGATTTCGGAGATGGTGACACGAGTAATTTACAAAATCCTACACATATTTATGATTCTGTGGGTACATTTACAGTCAATTTAATCGTTACAGATAATGCTGCGTTGAAAGATACAATGATAAAAGTTGACTTTATAAAAGTTACTAGTCCCGCAGAATTAGTTGCCGATTTTATTTCCGATCTTGATTCAGGCGCTAAACCTTTAACTGTAAATTTTACTGATCAAACATCGGGAGGAACGACTCCATATACATATCACTGGGATTTCGGAGATGGTAAATCAAGTACCGATCAAAATCCTTTACATCAATATGATTCTGTTGGAGCATTCACTGTTACCTTAATTGTAACAGATAATGAGTTAGAAAAAGATACAGTCCAAAAGGTTGATTTTATAAAAGTAACTCCACCTGATACAACATTAAAAGTGGATTTCTTCGCACAACCAACATCGGGTTGCGTTCCTTTGCTCGTCCAATTTAATGACTTAACAATAGGTGGAAAAACTCCTTATAAATATGATTGGAGCTTTGGTGATGGTGCAACAGATACAGTTCAAAATCCTATCCACCAATATGATTCAGTAGGTGTGTTCAGCGTAAGATTAATTGTAACCGATTTTGTTAACACAAAAGATACTTTGGTAGGAGAAAATTATATTACCGTCCAGGAATCTATTGATACTGTGGCAAATCCTCAGGATTTTAATGCCACCGCAAAAAGTAAAACGCAGATTGATTTGGACTGGACAAAAAATCTTTCAGGCGATAGTGTGATGGTTGCTTATAATCTGTCAAATTCATTCGGAATACCGGTGAAAAATAAAAAGTATTTCCCAAATGATACTCTATATGCAGGTGGTAAGGTAACTTATATTGGAATTGACGAGATCTATTCTCATACATCATTGGAGTCAGGTGAAACTTATTATTACAAAATTTGGGCATACAATTCCAGTAGGATTTATTCAACTGGTTTAACTGACGGTGCAACAACTCTCTCAGATTATACTGGTTACTATGAAGGAATTGATGGCTTAACCGGACAACCTTTGAAAGATGCCCTACACAATATCATAAAAGGACATACAGTTATTTCATATTCTCAAACTGATGAGGCGATGATGGTTTTAGATGAAGACACTCTTAATTCAAGTAATGTGATGTTGGTTTACTGTGGTCGCTCTTATGCTAAATCAAATTTTGGTGGAGATCCCGATCAATGGAATCGAGAACATGTTTTTGCAAAATCGCACGGTGTTTTTGATGATAGCGATACACCTGGTAGCGACTTGTTCAATCTAAGACCTTGCGATGCTTCCGTAAATAATGATAGAGGTAACAAAGATTTTGATAACGGTGGTGTTCCTCACTCAGAAGCCACTGAATGTAATTATACAACAGATACTTGGGAACCAAGGGATATTGAAAAAGGAGACATTGCTAGGACAATGTTTTATATGGCAGTTCGATATGAAGCAGAAGATGGTTTTGATCTCGAGCTTACAGATGATGTTCCATCCAGTGCACCTTTCCATGGTAAATTCTCAACTTTAGTTCAGTGGCACAACGAAGATCCCGTTGATGATTATGAGCGAGAAAGAAATGAAACGATTTACACAAATTATCAACATAACAGAAATCCGTTCATTGATCATCCAGAATTAGTTCAAAAAATTTGGTTTACTGCTGATACAGGGGTCGTTGCTCCACAAATGTTTTTAGCTCATCCGAAGAGTTTTGAGTCAATGGATTTGATGTGGTATGGTAATCTAAATTCTGATAGCATTATTATTGCCTTCAATACGACAGATGTATTTGGTGATCCGGTCAATGGACAGAGATACAATGTGAACGATGTTATCACTGGAGGTGGAACTGTAATTTATAAAGGTGTTGATACAAATTATATTCATACAGGTCTTAACTCTACAACAACTTATTATTATAAAATATGGTGTAAAAATAATGTCGATTTATATTCGACAGGCATCACTTCATCTGCCAGTACAACAAATGATACTTACATTTTGGAATTCACAAATTTTACTTACGGAACTTTTGAAGGATGGAAACAATACAGCGTTACAAGCAATAAAAATTGGATTGTAAAAGAATCGAGCGCAAATCCGGGTGTCAGGAATGATTTCTATGCTGATATGAATGGCTATGGAGCGGATGTTGCAAGTGATGATTGGTTAATTAGTCCTGAATTAAATTTGTCATTAGACAGTATTTATTTTAACTACTATACAATGTCAGGTTATAGCGGACCGGATATGTATGTTAAAGTTTCTACGAACTACACAGGTGGTAATCCAACTACTGCTACATGGGACTTGATAAATACACATTCAGCAACAGGTTCTTGGACTTTATGGATTAATCAAAATGTATCACTCAGCGATTATTCTGATGAACCATCAGTTTATGTTGCTTTTCAATATATTTCAACGGGGACTACTACTGGTTTAGCGGCTAATTGGAGAGTTGACGAATTGGAAATTGGCGGTTTAGACTTGGTTGGTATTTGTGAGGGAGAAAATATTCCAAATGAATTTTCACTTTCGCAAAACTATCCAAATCCATTTAATCCATCAACGATAATAAAATTTGCACTACCAAAAGCAAGCAATGTGCGATTATTAGTCTATAATGTTCTTGGTGAGGAGGTCGCTACACTTGTAAATAATGAATTAAATGCAGGTTGGCACACAGTTGATTTTAATGCAAATAATTTATCAAGTGGAATTTATTTTTACAGAATAGAAGCAGGAGATTTTGTATCTGTTCAGAAGATGATATTGATGAAGTAAAGTACAAATAAATTAATTTATTTAATTAAAGGCATTTGATTTTTCAAGTGCCTTTTTTTATTCTTAATTCGAAGATATTGATTAAATTTGATAGGTTATTAAAAAATATTTTGTAACAACAAATTGTAAATGATATTTCTTAATCCTCTCGTATTATTCGGACTGATTGCAACAAGCATTCCTGTGTTAATTCATCTTCTTAATCTAAAAAAGTTGAAGAAGATAGAGTTCAGCACACTTGCATTTCTTAAGGAATTGCAAAAATCAAAAATCAGAAAGATCAAACTGAAACAATGGATATTACTTGCACTTAGAATTTTAATAATTGCATTTTTAGTAATGTCATTTGCACGTCCAACTTTGAAAACAATCTCGCTTGGTGGGACATCATCAGTTGCAAAAACTACTGCGATTTTAATTCTTGATGATTCTTTTAGTATGTCAGTAATTTCCGAAAAAGGCTCTTACTTCAATCAAGCAAAGCAGGTTATTAAAACAATTATTAGTGAATTACAGGAAGGGGATGAAATCGCTTTACTTAAAACTTCTGATAGAAATGATAGGGAAATTATTTTAACTAACAATTTCAGCAATGTAATTAAAGATTTAAACGATAGTGAAATAAAAGATCGTAGTGGAACATTACATAATGCAATTTTAAAAGCAGGAATGTTATTATCACAGTCAAAAAATTTCAATAAAGAAATTTATATTTTTTCAGATTATCAAAAGAGCAGAATGTTTGAAGAGGAATCTCAACTATCAGATTTAAAAGATTTGTTTACTGAAGATACCCGATTGTATAATTTCAAATATACTGAGAAAGATGTTTTCAATATTGCGATAACAGATTTTAAAATTAATAATCAAATATTTCAGAAAAATGCTACTCTGGATTTTTCTGCAACTGTAAAAAATGAATCTGAAAGGACTGTCAGTAATGGTGTTATTTCATTATTTATTAATGGTGAGAGAAAAGCACAACAAAGTTTTAATTTAAATTCAAATGAATCTAACGAAATTAATTTTGAAATTACACTACAAAACGAAGGATTACTTGAAGTAATGACAGAAATTGAAGATGATGATATTTTAAATGACAACAGAAGATATCTAAGTTTGTATATTCCTGAATTTATTAACGTTCTGATTTTCGTTGATGAAGATTCTGATGCTGAGTTA
>JAFGPR010000115.1 GCA_016936095.1 Ignavibacteriales bacterium
ACCTGAAACAATTGAAGAATACAGTATGCGAGTAGCTGAAAAATGGAAAATAGGACGAGATAGTATTGATGATGGTGTTATTTTAACAATTGCAATTAATGATAGAACATTGCGAATTGAAGTTGGTTATGGACTTGAAGGAATAATTCCCGATGCAACTGCAAAAAGTATCATTGATAATATTATTGTTCCATATTTTCGGACTAGTAATTTCTATTTAGGAATAGATAAAGGAGTTGATGCCTTAATTAGTTATATTAAGCAAGAACCTTTACCCGAAACAAATTATGCTTATGAATATGACAATTATGATTATAATGATCCATTTAATGATATTTGTTTTTACATTATTATACTTTTCATAATTGTTTCAGCAATTGCAGCTCCTTTCATATTTGGGCAATTATGGGGAAGAATTGGAAGTTTTATAATCGCAATATTACTTGGTATAATATTTTATGAATTTATTATAACTTATGTCTTTGGTTTAATGAATTTATTCTTTAGTATTTTTGCAATTCCTGGTTTTGGCAGTAGTTCAGGTAGTTCTTATAGCTCATCAAGTTCATCAAGTAGTTATTCATCAAGTTCAGATTACAGCAGTTCGAGCTCGAGTTATAGCGACTTTAGCAGCTCTAGTAGTTCAAGTTTTAGTGGAGGGGGTGGTAGTTTTGGCGGAGGTGGTGCATCTGGAAGTTGGTAGAATAAAACTCGAATGTATTAAAATAGCTGTATGGTTTAATTGACTAATTATTTTCTATTGATTATAAATATTAGGCAAAATAAATGAAAAAAATATTTTTTAATGAAGAAGATGAAAAAAGAATATTAGAAGCAATTAAAGAAGCTGAAAATAAAACTTCTGGTGAAATTGTTCTTTATATTATTAATAGAAGTGACAACTATGCAGAAGCGAATTTCAAATCAGCATTATTATTTGGTTCAATTCCTATTTTTGTTTTTATGCTATTATCTTTAGAATGGTTATTACCAGTCGTAATTACTCCATTCGAAATTGGCATCATATTCATTTGCTGCTGTGTCTTAGGTTTTGTGCTTGCTCTTTTCGTTCCGAAAGTAAAGAGGTTTTTTATTAGTCAAGAAGAAATGCTGGAACAAGTAATGAAAAGAGCCTCTGTTGCTTTTATAGACGAGGATATTGTAGACACAAAATCAAGAAATGGTATTTTAATTTATATTAGTTTTTTTGAGAGGAGAGCTGTTGTTCTTGCTGATAAAGGAATTAATAACAAAGTACCAACTGATTATTGGAAAGATGTTGTGCAAATTATTAGTGACAATTTCAAAAAAGGGAATAAATGTGAAGGAATAGTCCAAGCAATTATTAAGTGTTCAGATATTTTAGTTGAGGCAGGTTTTGCAAAAGGAGTTGATGATGAAAATGAATTGAGAGACGATGTGAAAATTAAGAATGAATAAAGAAGTTGTTAAACATGAAACGTCTATAATCAGTGATATTCAGTGTAATCTATCAAATCAGTGTTCCATTAAATTAAATAAATTGGAGATTAATATGTTAATAGTTAAAAAAATCT
Source organism: Ignavibacteriales bacterium (assembly GCA_016936095.1). Lineage (GTDB taxonomy): Bacteria > Bacteroidota > Ignavibacteria > Ignavibacteriales > Melioribacteraceae > JAFGPR01. The sequence continues at coordinate 1,557 of JAFGPR010000115.1, forward strand.
TTTTATTGCTTTTTGTACTTACATTTTCTATAAATGCTCAAATTAAAGTTAATGAAAACCAATTAAAATCTTTCCTTGATGAAAAGGAAAAAATTTATGAAGATATTTGCATTCAAATGGGTATCGCAAATTGGAATGTCTACACACAAGAAAATGAAGCAGACCAAAATACTCCCAAAGCAAGATTTTCTGTCTTATTCAGTAATGATTCACTAAACCAAATTATAAATGGTTGGCATTCTAAAATTGAGAATATTTCTAACGACACATTGAAAAGAAGAGTTGAAGTATGGCATAGGGTGTTAACTGGTGCAAAAGTGGACATGGATCCAGAAGTATTTGAATTGGAAAATCAACTTGAGGAATGGTTGTCTGGTTCGATTCCAAAAGAAGAAATACCTTCTACACAAGAATTAAGTAATATGATTTTACATTTAATGAAATTACGAAATGAAAAAGCAATTAAATTGGGTTATGAAAATTATGCAGTTATGATGTTGGATTTAAGTGAAATTGGTTATAATTGGTTTATGGATTTTGTCGATGAAATTCTCAAAAGGACAAAACCTCATTATGATAAAATAATTAATGATTTGAAAAAGGAATTAAAGAAAGATACCATAACTATTTTTGATTTACGAGGAATAATTCAAGAATACTATATGGCTACTGGTGACGCAATTACATTAAATGAAAATCAAACAATGATTGGAATGATGAGTTCAATACTTTCGGATATTGGAATTAATTATGAGGAATTACCCGCAAGGTTTGTGGAAAAGGAAGTTCCTTACGGTGGTAATGGACTTGCAATCAATGTCCCCAATGATTTCCGTGCCGTAGTTAATGTCGGTATGCCACTTTCAGTTTGGATGCACGAACTTGGACACGGACTCCAAGCCATGTTTACAACAATAAATTATCCAATTTTGGAAGGATACGAATGGTGCCTTGGTGAGGGTTGCCCTGGTTATTCTGAAGGGATGGCTGAAACTTCTGCGAGATTTACAAGAAATACTGAAGTGATAAAAAAATACAGTCAATATGAAGTAAATAATCAAAATTCTGTAATTAATAAGTATTCAGCAATGTTTTTAAGATTTTCATTAATTAGTGTACTTTTTGAAATAGAATTCTATAAAGATTTAAACCAAGATCCAGCAGTTCTGACAAATAATCTATATAAAGATATATTATATTTCGATAATCCAATAGGTAGTAGTTTAAATCTATCAGAAAATATAATTTATGTTTCCTATCCAGTTTATTTGCAAAATTATATGTTGGCTGATATAATTTCTTGGCAGGTGCATTCAAAACTTGAAGAAGTATTTGGAAAAGAATATGGATTCAATAAGGATGTTTCAAATTATCTAATAAAATATTTTTATTCATCTGGCGAATATTTCCCTTGGCAGGAAAGATTATTAAACGGTACAGGTAAGGAATTAGATGTGGATGGGTATTTGAAATCTTTTGGATATTAAATAATAACATCTACCTTTAAGTATTTAATGCAAATAACTAATATAAATAAGGATAAAATGAAAGCTGAAACAGAATTACAACAACTATATGAAACACAATTAGTTCCAGAACTGGAGCTTCTTGAACCAATGAGAAAAAAGTTAATCCGAAAAATCTTATTTTTTTGGATGCCTATTATTGCTTTTATTTTGGGAGCTGTAATCTCAGGAATTAATCAGAAAACATCCGGGATGATAATTTTTATTATTGCAACCGTAATTACA
>JAFGPR010000116.1 GCA_016936095.1 Ignavibacteriales bacterium
ATTTATTGAATAATCAGCAGAATTTTGCCAGTAAAATATTCCCGGATTACCCGACAGGTCGCGAGTTCCAGTACCGTAAGCATCTTGAATATTTATTGGAACGTGTAACTTTTGCACTTGCGGGTAGATTGAAGTTGTAAATAAAACAAAGGCAATTGCACACAGATAACACAGATGGAACAGTTTTACGCAGGAATTAGAATTTCTGTTTTCAGTATTCTGACTTCTGTTTTCTTTTAATATTCGGTAAGGTGTTAATAAAACTTTCATATTTCTCCAAATTTATGGTAAACAAATTTTTCCTAAAATTGTTGGTTTGCTTGCTCCTGTAACTCTTGGTATATTAGACGCATTCCCACAGATTGTTTCGTTTGCTAAAACCGCAAAACAAATTGCCTCCTTTGCGTCTGATGGGAAACCGATATTGTCAATTACCTCAACTTTTACGTCTTTTCTAAAATATTCTTTTAAATAAATTAAAAGCAATAGATTTTTTGCTCCACCACCGCTGACGATCAATTCATCAATTTTTGTTTCTTTCTTAACAAATTTTTCATAATTGCGATACACTCCATAAGCGGTGAATTTTGTAATTGTGTCTATCCAGTCTTCTTTTTTAATTTTTGAAAATTTTTTCAGAAGAGGGTTCAAAAACAATTCTCCATAGTATTCCCTTCCAGTTGATTTTGGCGGTTTCTTTTCAAGATAATCATCTTTAATTTTTAATGCCTCAAATAATTCTGGGTTCAATTTTCCACTCAAGCCCACTTCTCCATTTTTATCGTATTTCTTGTTAAAGAATTTTTGCATGAGAGTGTCAATCATCATATTTCCTGGACCAGTATCAAACGCAATTACTTTTTCCTGTCCATAATTTTTGTTTAGTATTGTAAAATTAGAAATGCCTCCGATATTCAAAAGAGCACGGTTTTTCCTTTTTGAATGAAACATAATGTAATCAAAATATGGAACGAGTGGAGCACCTTGTCCACCGAGGGCAATATCACCTGTTCGAAAATCGCCGATTGTAATTACACCAGTCAATTTCGCCAAGACAGAAGGACAACCAATTTGCAAAGTCGAAGAAGAATCAAATCCGAACATTTTCAATTTTTGTGGCAAATGTTGAATTGTCTGCCCGTGACTGCCAATAAAATCAACTTTAGATAAATTAAAATTTATCTTCTTACAAAATTTCTTAACTGCATCTGCATAAATTCGGGCAACTAAAAAATTCAATCTGCAAATATCTTCAACATTACTTGTCGGTGTCTGAGAATTGTCCAATACATATTTGTTGAAATTCTTTGGAAATGGAAATTCATCGAATGCTATCGTTTTAATTTTTGTGTTTGTCGAGTTACCGCTTATCTCAATAAGTGCTATGTCAACACCATCCAAAGATGTACCTGACATAATTCCAATTGCAATTTTTTTCTTTTTCTTATGTAAATTTATTAATTTGTTCATAAAAATTAAATAATTATGGAACAACTACTCGGAGCTCATACTTCTATTGCGGGTGGAGTATCAACAGCAATTGACAGAGCAAACATTTTGGGTTTTAATGCAATTCAGATTTTTACAAAAAACAACAATCAATGGAATGCCAAACCCTTAACAGATATAGAAATTAATAATTTCAAAAGTAAACTTACAAAATCTAATATAAAAATTATAATTGCTCATAGTGCATATTTGATAAATTTAGCAAGTAAATGGAAGTTGATTTTACGAAAATCGCGTGAAGCTCTTGTGGATGAATTGACAAGATGTGAGCAATTAGGAATACCTTATTTAAATTTTCATCCCGGTTCGCATGGCGGAAAAGGTGAAGAAGAAGGAATCAAACTCATTGCCGAAGCAATTAACATTTGTCATGAAAAGACGAAGGCATTTAAAGTTAAAAGTATGTTAGAAACTACAGCGGGGCAGGGTTCTTCAATTGGTTATAAATTTGAACATTTAAGAAAAATTATTGAACTGGTCGAAGACAAAAACAGAGTCGCAGTTTGTATTGATACCTCACATATATTTGTAGCGGGATATGATATCCGAACGAAAGAATCTTACAATAAAGTAATGAAGGAATTTGACAAAATTGTTGGCTTGGATTTGTTAAAATGCATTCATATGAATGACAGCAAAAAGGATTTCGCAACGCGTGTTGATAGACATGAACATATTGGAAGAGGATACATAGGTATAGAAGGATTTAGGAACATTATGAATGATAAGCGATTGTTAAAAATTCCAAAGATACTTGAAACACCCAAAGGTAAAGAGCAAATGGAAGATTTGGAGAATATTAAAGTGTTGAAAGGTTTATTTATTAGGTGAATTATAATAAGGAAAAAAAATATTTAGAGAAATATTTTCTTTATAGCATCAGTATTTTTCTTGTTAACTAAAATTGAGAGGATATCTCCTCCCTCTAGAATTGTCCCACCACTTGGAACGATGTTCATTTCGTCGCGGACAATCAGAATAATCCGGCTGTCATCGGGAAAGTTTAAATCTACAATCTGTTTTCCAACCATAGCAGAATCAAAGGGAACAATAAGTTCGAATAAAGAAGTTTCATCATCAACACCAGGACTAAATTCGATGGGAA
>JAFGPR010000013.1 GCA_016936095.1 Ignavibacteriales bacterium
AGGGTTTCTGTGGAGAGAAATATATTCTTCAATATATTCAGGCTTAATCTTAATAGTCATTCCAAATCTTCTCATTGTCAATTACCAATTTAAATCGTTATGTTATTTTTAAAATTTTTCATCGTTCATGGGGCAATGAATGATTAAAGAATCCAGATGTATTCCTACCATTACTTACAACGTTGTGCGCGTCGAGGAGGCAAAAAAAAATCCATCACTGTGGCTTCCGCCCTTTGACAGACACCCTTAGGTGGTTTATTCGCAAGATATAATTTTACCAAAGGCTCATAATTTCCGCTTTGCTCCAATTGATGCCTTCGGCTGTACGACGTCACCCGCTTGTTCATACACAAATTGGCTGATGCTACCACCAGAAATCAATATTTGTATCCTTCTCAATAGATTCGTAGTTAACAGATTTTAATTCATCAACTTTCTTCTCAAAGTTAAAAATATCAGATGAGCTATCATTTAATTTTTGTAATCAAAGAATTAGTATTCTTTGATTGAATAATAAAAAGTTCAATTTTAATATTTTTTTGATAATCCGGAAGCTCATAATCGGGCAAAAGCAAAGTATCATTAATAAACATAAAGAAACTGTCAATACCTCATGTTGTATGCCGGCTTTGTTAATATTCCGTTATTAAAATAAAATTTTGTAGCTAATGTACGGAAACATAATTGTTAGCTCATATGGTTCGATAGAATTTGTCCTGAAATTATATGCATGTCCTAAAAACTCTTTTTGCAGAAGTAAGTTTTTGATTTGAAGAATAATCGAATGAGCTGATTTTAACTTATTAATGGTGTAATTCATCGAAATATCGACATAGTAATTTGTAGGAACTTTTTTTTCATAAATCCTTGAATCATCGTAAATAACAAATTGACGACTGAGCGATTTATCAATATCGATCGGAGCGTACCTTCTTCCACCCAGTATTGTAAATTTTCCGTTTAAACTAAACGTATTATCTTTTTTAGTTTGCCATTCTTTACCGCCCAGAAGGTTGAGTACAATATTTTGATTATATCTTGTATTTCGTTCAACACCATCACCTCCTGTGTATTTTGAATTAAACAGCGAGCTTGTCAGCATATAGTAAGAGCCATTTTTCATAAAACGCTCCAAAGTAATGTCTATACCGACATTTGTACCTGTACCTTTACTTATCAGTTGAGATGAAAAGAACATTTCGTTATTGTAATTGATCATCGAAAAAGTACTATCCTGTATAACAGGGACATCGAATAATTTCTGATAATATGGTTCGAATCTCAAGTGTGAATTCTGTGATATTTTCCAATCATATCCTAAGATCAAATGATGTGCTTTAGTAATATTTAAATCCTTATTTAATGTTTCAAAACCGAAATCAGTTTTTACCTTCATGAGATAAATTCTCAAAGGTTCCATTTTGCTATGTTTGCCATAAGCGAAGCTTAACCTGTGTTTTTCAGAAAGTTGCCAGTTTATTCCAATTCTTGGTTCCACAACGACTTCGTTATTTGTATTTAACAACAGGAAGTGTAATCCGGAATTGATGTCAATGTTTTCGGTTAATTTAAATTTCGACTGCGAATACAATTGATAATAATATGCAAAACCACTGCTTTTCACAAAAAAATCATACGCATCATTATTAGCGACATCCGTATTCGCTGCAACATCATATTTATACTGTATTCTATTGATTATTAATCCTGTTCTGTTTGTATGTCTGTTACTGAATTTATGGTTAAAAAAACTTGAAAAACTATATCTGTAGTCTATCTCATTTTGATTAGTAACAGGTATTTCTTTAAGGTCAGAATGGAAATAGATGTTTTTATTTACATACTCTGTTGCTGAGAAAGAAATGGTTGAGAAAAGATAGGAGTTGTTTCCGAATATTTTCCTGTGATTGATACCTGAAGCTGTTAAATTGTAATGAATGTCATAATCATAGCTGTCGTAGTTTGTTTCCCATTTTGAAGGGTCTTTTTCATTTACATATTGAATGTTTCCAATGCCATTGATGCTCCAGAACGAGAATATTCCGGCTTTTTTGGTTGGAAAATTAAGTTTTAAAGACAAATCAGAGTATGAAGGTAAACCAGTAACCTGCGGAACAAGGTCTTGTAATAAACCATAAGTTGAATACCGGTAATTAAATAAATAAGAAGTATTCTTTCCTTTGGCAAAGGGACCTTCTGCTCCAAAGTCAATTCCATAAGATCCAACTTGCATTGCATACTCCCTCTTTGTATTGTTTCCAGTTCTTAAATTAATATCAAAAACTCCTGATAATGCATTACCATATTCGGAAGAAAATGCTCCTGTATAAAAATCAGAGTTTGAGAGCATATTACTGTTGAACATTGTATTTACTCCACCGCCTGAAAACAGTCCGGCTAAATGATTGGGAGCGGGGATTTCTACTCCTTCAACTCTCCACAAAATGCCTTTTGCAGAGTTGCCTCTTATTACTATTTCATTATTTTCAACAGTACTGGGAGTTACCCCGGCAAAAGAACCGGCTAATCTGGACGGATCGTCCATCCCCCCGGCATATCGTTTAGCATCCTCTACCGAAAATGTTTTCGCTGATAAAGTTGCCATTTTGTTAATGGCCTTATCTTGGTCTATATCGGGTTTTACCACAATCTCGCTCAGATTTGTAAAACTCTCAACTAACGGAATATTCAAAACAATCTCTTTCCCTGAGCTAACAAGAATATCAGATATATAATAATTCTCATACCCCAGGTAGCTTACTTGTAATGATATTCGGCCAACAGGAACCTTATAAAGAACAAAATTCCCATTATTATCTGCTGTGGTTCCAATATTCGACTCTATAACAAAAATAGTCGCACCCGGCAAACTAATCTGCGATTCACTATCAAATACTCTACCTCTGATTATTTGAGTTGTTTCCTGTGAAAAAACAAAGAATAATTGAGTAATAAAGAACAAAACAAAAAGAGACTTCTTCATAGATCTGCAGATTAAAATAAACTAAATGCAAATTTCTGAAGTATCCCTATTTAGAACAATACTGAAAAATCAGTATTATATCCATCCAAGATCGGCAGCAATTTTAACAGCTTCCATCGAATTGTTGACACTTAGCTTCTCCAGTATCTTTTGCCTGTGTGTGTTAACAGTATGGACACTAATACAAAGCGTATCGGAAATTTCTTTACTTAATTTGCCATCTTTCACATGGTTTAATATTTCAATTTCTCTTTTAGTAAGAGTCAGGTTATTATTGAGATTCGACTGAAGTAATGGGACAAACTCACCTGTTTTGAAATTTACAATGCGGGCCTTTAAGTTATCCATTATGTTTTGGTCTGGAGAAATATCAAGAATGCTTAATGCCAGCCATACATTTCCTTTCTTATCCAATTCGAGGGTTTGCTGTTGTTCTATAACCCTGATATATTGATTTTCGGCATTCAATATTCTATACTCATTTATTAGTTTACAATTCAGCCTTTGTTCAATTGAAATACTTGTAAATAGTTTAAAAAGAGTAATTCCATTCTGGAACAAGGTAATATAGTCGTCAGGATGAGTTTTTGAATCAAGAAAATACTCTCCTCCTTCATTAAAATCATTTTTCGTGTATCCTAAAAATGATTCAAAGTTGGACGAATGATACACATGTTTCTTCTGAAATAAATCAAACACTGTTATTATTGAATTGCAGGTTTCTGCAACTCTTTGTAAAACAGGCATCTGCTTTTCGAGAATAGAATAATCCAGGTCCTTCTCATCAAACTTTTGCTTTTCAAGAAGCTGGATATAGGATTCATGAAGCTTATTTATATCATCGCTGTCTTTCTTCATTTTTGGTGTGTCAGTGTTCATAAGCAGGCATGCAAGGGTTTGCAATAACCAACCAACGTGTTGCGATTGTAATTGCAGCGGGCTGTAGTCGCCGCCATCAATAAAAAGGCCAACAGGGTTAATCGAAGGATATGCATAATGGTTTTGTTTAGGTTATTAATTTAGTTAGAATAATGTAAAATTAATGATAGCATAATTATTAAGATTAATGTTTTGTCCATACCGGATTCAATGCCGGCTAATGGTGACAATATGAAACGGTTTGGTTTTCAGAGCGTGTCTGTATCCAAAGAAAAGAACGCTAGAGCGGGAACTAAAGCCCAGCAAGCCATTGAATAGCAACTGTTTTATATTGAGGCCAGTAATTATTAAAAATATATATTCAATTTATTATCAAAGTTTTCCATCATTCTATATAATTTGTCTCCTAATATCTCTTTTTGTTGCTGTTTTGATTTGTCTTCAAATTCTTGATATCTTATCGAATGACCTGAGTATGCAAAATCAAAATCTCTTGTTTTAATCTGAATGATTGCAATCGAGAATCCTATAATAAAAACTCCAACAATAAATTTTCTTAGATCAAAATGAGCAAATCTTTGAATTAAATGTAGAATCAAGTTAGTCACCATAACGCCAAAAACAATTAAAAAAATGTCGTAATTGTTCCACCACCAAATATCTCCAGTCCCACCGATGTATGATTTTGAAGGCCAGAAGAAATTAACTCCGCCCCAATTCGAGGCTGGTGTCGGCATATCTTCAATCAAGTGTATTAAGAATCCAAGAAAAAATCCAATCATTATAATCCGTTTTTGATATAAAGATTCAAGAAAGCTCTTGTTTTTTAATCCTTTAAACTTTGAATCTATCAAGTAGCTTATTAATCCTAAAAGTCCTGCAATCAATAACCCCGCAAATGCACTATGCAGGAAAGCATGGTGCGAATACCAAAATTTAGCTGAATATATATCTTTTCCGCTTTCGGAAAGATTAAATAAATTCCCAATGGTTGGATCAAATCCACTCCACAAGCTTATTGCATCCAAATCGGGTAAAGCTCCTGCAAATCCTGAAATCAAAACGATTCCTAGTTTGTTCTTAAATCCAGAATTAGCAAAACTTGAAACAACCGTTCCAATTGCAACTCCTGATAATGTATGTGTTAAAATATCCATTCTAATCTCTTTTCATTACCGCTCCTTTTATTCTAACAAACGTTTTTTTACTGTTCTAAATTTCAAGAATTTACAATCACTGTTTTTATTCAAAAAATTCTCCAAATTTTCTCCTTGTTAGCATAGGAAGTAAATGGTTTAGATAAATGATAAAAGACTTACAACGTTAATTATCAAACAAGTAAACAACGTGTTATCATTTTGTTTTGTCTTTCATATAATTATCCAATTTCTTTTCAAGTTTATCAATCTTCTGGGAAATGTCATCTGTGTTATCACTCAACATCGCTTCAACAAATATCGAATTGACGAGTGATAATCCAAAAATCCCTCCTGTTACCAGAATGAAAACGAAATACAATTTTGACAAGAATGAAATTGCGCCTTCAGTACTCGCAGAAATTTGCTCGGGTATCTCATACCAACCATCTACCGTAAATATCTTAAATATAGAATAAAAAGAAGTTAATGGATTTGAAAAATGTTCAGGAGCAATATTTTGAAATAAGTAAGTTGAGAAAATCCCAATAATGAAAATATAAATACAAAATCCCAAAATTATGACAACCGAAGTTTTTAATGCTCTCTGAACACCTTTTATTAATTCAGTTATTCCCGGAACAAACTTTAAAAATCTAAATGATTTAAATACACGAAGAACTCTAAAAACCAAAAAGAAACTTAGGTTTGACAATGAAATGTCAAAAGCCCAAGAAATTAACGCAGGGATAGACAATAAAACCAAGAAGCAGTCAAGGCTATTCCAATTTGAAGAAAAATAGCCTTTAACCTTTAATACGAATAGTTTTACAATCATTTCAATGATAAAAACGATTGTTATTGAATTATCTGCGATAGTTATTAAATTTATCTGTGAGGTTGATAAATTATCGAATGCGCCAAATAATATGGTGAAGGAGTTTAAAATTATTACTCCAAGAATGATATTGTCATTAAGAAAAAATCGTTTGAACATGCTTATTGTTTAATAGCTTTTAAAATCCGTTCTTCCTTTATTAATACATCACGCATCAATAATTTATACGGGAATTGTTGTTTGTTTGAGTTTTTAAATCCTTCAAGTATACTGTACAGCGAAGACGCTTGAATTAATGATAGGTTTAATTCATATTCTAATTCACATTCATTTATAAAACCATCAGTAAAATCAGGTGCAATCAATAATGATTTTACAACCTTCAATCCGTTTTTCTCAGCCATTTCGAAATATGCTTTAAGCTGTCGTTTTACAGAACTGAATTTATTATACCCGTTTTCTTTCGATGATTTACATTCAACAAGAATTACCTCGCTATTTCCCAAATTAATGATTATATCAGCCTTATCTTGTTTAGTGTTCATTTGTTTTCTGAGGCTCTCATCAACGTTAAGCCCTAATTTTGTGAAGATTGTTTTTGTTAAGTCTTCAAATTTTACACCTATTTCAGCATCTGAAATTTGGATTCCGTTTTCTTTTAGTTCACCTAATCTGCGGAAGGCAATATTTTCATAGTTTTCCAAGTACAGATTTTCAGTATCCATGTAAGAGTCAAGGATATTGCTTATTGAGTCCCCCCGTTGCTTTATTCCTTTCTTTGCAATAAAGGTTTTAATCAGCTCATCTGGAAGGATTTCAAGTATATCCCTTGGTTTTAAATTATACTCCAATAAATATGTAATATCCATTACCTTTTCATCTTGAAGTTCAAAATGAGAGCGAATTAGTTCATTTGATTCAGGAACTATTTTTTTTAAATCAACGAGTAAATTTTCATACCCATCCATTGAGATTGAAACTTTATCATCACCTTCAATTTCATTGAAATAATCAATCAGGTTTTCAATTTTTTCAGCTACCGTTACCCCTTTTGTTGGATTCGGGATATTAAAGCTTTTCTCATTCAACTCATTAATAAATTTCTTTTTATCATTCAAAAATGTTCCTTCCTTGTGAATTTCGTTTTCAAGAATATTATTTAGAGAAATACCTTTACTGATTATATCATTGATTTTCATTTCAAGAGATTGACGCCAGTCAATATTATGTTTTTTACAAACCATGTTTATTTGTGGTTCTCGTAATTGTTTTAAAATTCTTCTGAAATGCTTATCTGCAATTGATTTCCCTCTAATTTCTCTCAGGATTTTAACCACCTCCTGCGCAACATAAACAGTATTTGTCTTTTTAGAATAAAAAACGACTCCAATATTCTTTAAATCATTTATAACTTTGTCAATATGCTGAATACAAATCGGTATTATTGAATAGTTTATTAATTTGATTTCTTCTTGAGAAAGTTCAAGTTGGTTGGATAAAGTGTACAAAATGGATTGTTCGTCTGAGGTTATTTTTCTATCTTCTCCGTTGCTGTCATCATTTTCATAACTAGTCTTTAAGCACTCAGTATATATTCTATAATCCCTAAGTCTTTGAGGATCTACGTCGGAGTTTTCTTGATGTATTGTTTTTGCAAAACTTTTCAAATTTTTCTCGAGCTCTTTAACTTCCTTTTCATATAGTCTGGCAAACCAGTCTTGTTTCATAATACAATTGCCATCCCGAGTTAAAATATCTGTTAATATATCAAGTTGTGATGTTGTATTAACAAACTCACAATAAACATACTTCTTAAATTCACGCTCGACAACGGAAAATACTTTAGAAATATTGATATTGTCCATGTTCTTTAAATCCTTGGAACCATCAATAAGTATTTTATCGATCTGACCACTGATTGTTGGATTTTCACTAATAATTGAGTCAATAATTTTCAGGAACGAATTTTTCTCAAACGAATTAAGTAAGTCCAGTATCTTTTCGAGTTTCATTGTATTATGTTTTATATCGATTATAAAAATTTTACAATTTAATAAAATTATCAATCCGTTAACTATTAGTTGTCAAGTTTTTAATATCTATGCATCGGCAAAAAAGCAAGTATATAATAGCAAAAGGATGCCCGAGGAAAGAACTGGAACACTCTTGCATTGTGCCCTGGATATCCTGTTATTTTTTTTTATCGGTTTAGTTTCTTGTTTGCAAAATGTTTCTAACGGTTGTGCGTTAAGGTTTACAATATGAAACGGTTGGGTTTTCGGAATGCGTCTGTCTCCACCGAGGAAAAAGCTGATGCAAGAACCAATGCCCCGCAAACCACTAAACCCCAACTGTTTTATGATCGCGTATAGGCAAAGTAATTTATTATCTATCGTTTAGTCGCTTTGTAACCTGAACCTGATAAATCGCCATCCTTATCAAACAATTTCATATTTTTATCGGAATCAATTTTATAGTACTCACCATATTGATTACCTTTTACGAAATAATCACTTCCTTTTTTTGTAAGAATCTCGGTTTTATAGTCATCTTTTGGAATTACACTTATGTACTCATCACCTTTTTTATAAATCTCAAAAGGATAACTCTCATTTACGAATGTATTCGAAATTGTCCATTTTCCAAGCAGCTCAGATTCTGTTTTAATCTTGTCGTAATTTGCGTTACCTGATTTAGTCTCAACTTACTCAATCGGCTTAGCATTAATTGCTTCATTGAAAATTTTATTAAATGTCTTTGTTACTTCTGTATCCTGACCTTTTGAACTTGCATAACCCAATCCAAGTTGTTCTAAATCACCCGCTACTACACCTTTTTTAAGCAATAATTTAGAATCTGGATTGTCTTTGAGTTTTTTGATTTTATTAAGCCAGTCACTATTTGAACCTCCAACTCCAAATCCATATTTTTTAAAATCTTGAGTCTCTTTAAAAGTCAATAATTCTTGGTATAATGTTTTAAATTCACCAAAAACCAATTCTAATCTTTCATTCTCAGTAAGTACTTCAGTTTTCTTATCAGAACTTTTATTAGTTCCACATGATATCGCAATCAATAAAATCAGTGATAGTAAGGTTATATTTTTCATATTATTTAGTTTTTAATTGTTTGTCTGTTACTGTCTCCATTATTTTGCCTAACTATTTCATAAACGACAGTAGTGTTTATACCCCTTATAAAAATAGGATTTTAAGTTTAAATGAACCACAACAATTGACCGAATAATCTGAATAGTTGATAAATACAACCAAAGAGCACCATTATCGGGCCAAAAAACCGATTATTCGTTAAATTTGTTAGCGCGAATGAGTGATACTTCGACAAGCTTAGCAACCGTTGTGCCAGGTTGAAGTCGGAAGAATGAGGTTGTCGAATGAGTTTGGCACAAGGGGTCGCTGGGCTCTGCTGCTTTGCCAAAGCAAAGAATTGCCAACGGTGGCGATATGTGCCTTAGGGGATTTCGGAGGTACGTTCGTATCACCCGCCACGAACCTTGATGCGAGCTGAAACGCTTGATATACTAATACCCCTCCCCTATAGCGTATGACCGCTTGTTGTGTGTCTGTGCATTTTTATCATTTTACACTGTCAATCTGGTAAATGCCGTATAAATGCCGTACGAAATAAACAATAAATGTTTGTCTCTCAAAATCAATCCAGCTAATTTTAACCAAAAGTTAAAACAACAGTCATGAAACAGCCAGAACTTGGAATC
>JAFGPR010000117.1 GCA_016936095.1 Ignavibacteriales bacterium
ACTGTTCCTTCAAAAGGTGAAGTTGATGCTACTATTGTTCTTGGAGTTAATGATAACACATTAAAAGGAGATGAAAAAGTTATATCCAATGCATCATGTACTACTAACTGTTTAGCTCCAGTAGCAAAAGTATTAAACGATAAATTTGGAATTGTTAAAGGATTTATGACGACTGTTCATGCATATACTAATGACCAGAATGTCCTTGATTTACCTCACAAAGATTTACGAAGAGCAAGAGCAGCTGCAGTCTCAATTATTCCTACAACCACAGGTGCTGCAAAAGCAGTTGGTCTTGTTATTCCAGAATTGAAAGGTAAATTAGACGGATTTGCTCTAAGAGTTCCAACTCCCGATGGCTCAATTACGGATCTAGTTGCAGAAGTAAAAAAAGAAGTAACCGCTGAAGAGATAAATAAAGCAATGAAAGAAGCTGCTGAAAATTCATTAAAAGGTATATTGGAATATACGGAAGACCCAATTGTATCTTGTGATATAGTCGGTAATCCTGCTTCAAGTATTTTTGATGCACTTTCAACTATGGCTAAAGGAAATTTAGTAAAAGTCGTTAGTTGGTATGATAACGAATGGGGATATTCTTGTAGAGTTGTTGATTTAATTTCAAAAATTGCAAAATAATTTTAATAGAAAATTCTTTTTGTCATTCTGTTGAAATCTTTACAATAAATATTTATTTAATTTTAGATTTTACAGAATGACTTTTTTGTATAAGAAAATATATTAGGAGAAAAAAATGAATAAATTATCTATTGATAAAGTTGAACTGAAAGGAAAGAGAGTATTAGTAAGAGTCGATTTCAACGTTCCTTTCGATGTCAACTTAAATATTACTGACGATACAAGAATAAGGGCTGCTTTACCTACAATAAAAAAGATAATTAAAGATGGTGGAAAAACAATTTTGATAAGCCACCTTGGAAGACCAAAAGGTCAACCAAAACCTGAATTTAGCTTGAAACCCGTTGCAGTTAGATTAAGTGAATTACTTGATTCTGAAGTTAAATTTGCATCTGATTGTGTTGGTGAACAAGTAGAAAAAATTGTTGAGTCATTAAAAGACAGTGAAGTTTTATTATTAGAGAATGTTAGATTCTATGCTGAAGAGGAAAAAAATAATCCTGAATTTGCAGGCAAATTAGCTAAGTTCGGTGACGTTTTTATAAACGATGCATTTGGTAGTGCACATAGGGCACATGCTTCTACAGAAGGAGTTACAAAATTTATTAAGATCAATGCTGCCGGTTATTTAATGCAAAAAGAAATTGATTATCTTGACAAGGTAGTTTCCAATGCAGAGAAACCATTTACTGCTATTCTTGGTGGTGCAAAGATCTCGGGTAAGATCGATGTAATTCAAAATTTAATAAATAAAGTTGATAATCTTATTATTGGTGGTGGAATGATTTTTACATTCTATAAGGCAATGGGTTATGAAATAGGGAAGTCTTTAGTAGAAGAGGAAAAAATCGATGTAGCAAAGGAAATAATTGAAAAATTAAAAAACTCATCTGTAAAATTTTTATTACCAAAAGATGTTGTTATTGCATCAGAATTTAGCAATGAATCAGAATCATCAGTTGTCGAGGCTAATAAAATTCCTGTAGATAAACTTGGATTGGATATTGGTCCTGAAAGTATTCGGGAATTTAGTAACATAATAGAAATCAGTAAAACCGTAGTTTGGAATGGCCCAATGGGTGTGTTCGAATTTGAGAAATATGCAAAAGGTACATTTGCCATTGCAAAGGCATTAGCAAATGCAACTGAAAAAGGTGCAGTAACAGTTGTTGGTGGTGGCGATTCTACTGCTGCAATTAACAAAGCTGGTTTTGAGGATAAAGTATCTCACGTCTCAACTGGCGGTGGTGCTTCGCTTGAATTTTTAGAAGGTAAGGAATTACCAGGTGTCATTGCATTAAATAATGCATAATATTTTATTTCGAAAATTAAAACCCGCAATTTCTTGCGGGTTTTTTAATGGGATTTATTGTTGCCCAATCTGAAAAATGGGCTTGATATCTACCGGCAAGTCGGTTAATTTATCTTTTAGTTTTTTCATTGATTCTGATTCTATACCATATTTTTCAACTAATGCTTTCGTGCCTTCATAATCACCTGTTGCTTGTAAAATTAAAACTTTATTTGCTAATGATTTAACTCCTTCATATATTTTATCGAAATTTACTTTAACTCTATTATTGGTTTCATCGTATTCATATCCACCAAATTCCAATAAATAATTGTAAATTATAGAGTTACCGATTGCATGTGCAGAAGTTACACCAAACCTAACAGAACGAAAGATACCTGCAAGAAAAGTACAATATAATTCATTTTCCAATGATTTGGGATATTCATCTTTTTCGATCATAAAAATATTTGTGTAAATTCCTAAAATATCAGCTTTGCATTCCTCTATTTTTGAGTATTGTTCTTTTAATTCTATTTTAACTTCTGTATCTCTACCATTTACTTTAATAAATGCAGGTCCAACACCGTGCGAAATTTCATGCATTAACGTATGATTGAAAAATGCGTCAAATGTTATATATTTTAATTGTTCTTCGTCAAGCACTTGTGCGGCAATAGGGTAGAGTAGTTTATCAAATTTTGCTTCATGTATATTTTTCAACATTACTTTTTTAGAACCTTTCTCTTTCCTAACGCGCTCATCATTTGGAAGATTGAATGCTAATGTCTGTTGTGCAGATTTACTATCTCCAGCACAAAATACTTCATTACAAACAACGATTGGAGATTCAGCACCCCTATCAAAATTTTTCATTTCATCAGGGTAAGGTAGATTCTTTTCTATATCTATAAGATAATTTGCAAATCGTTCTAATTTTTTCGATTCTTCAGGATCGACAATCGTGATAAAGCATTCAAAAGCTGCTTTGTAGTTAAACAATCCATCTTCATAAACTTCATAAGGTCCAATAACAACTTCAATTAAGTGATTTTTCAAATCCATCCAAGCAATATCGCTTTCGTAATAGTCATTTGTTTCAAAACCAGTAGCACGTGTATTTAGATAATTTTTTAATGATAAATTATCAGCATAATTTGCTGCTTCTCGAAGCAATTTACTTATCTGCTGCAATTTTTCTTTATAAAATTCGGAATACGGTATAGCGATTAATTTTCCTTTGTTTCGTCTGATAACAGTAAATTCACTAATAAATGATTTCTCATCTTCGGGATGTTCTTTTATCCATTGTTCAAATTCTTCTTTTGCGATATCCTCAGGATAGAAATTTGCTCCAAGTGGTTTTTCTATAAGTCCGATAAATGGTTTATCACTATCTAGTCTATCCCAGGGACCGAACATAATATTGAAGTACTCTAATTGTAATTTATCAATTTCATTATCAGATTTTTGAAGGCTATCACGTATTTCGAAATTTTTTGAATAAACTTGTTCCAAAAAAAGTTCATCAATAATTTTTCCCGCTTCGTATAATTTTTGAACAACAATATTTTGACGTTCATCCAAAATTGAATCATCATATTTAATTTCAACTTCTGCAAATTGGTCAATTTTTTCTTGTAACATTTCTTTATCTCCATTTTCAACTTCTTCCGTGCAACCTATTAACATAATAATCAAAATGAATAGAAAAGCACTTTTTAGTATTGTCATTAAAACCTCAATGTAATTATTAAAATTTCAAATGAAATATACTATTAATTTTTTATTTAGAAAAATAAGCTGACAAAAATCTAAAAATGTCTATTATAATAGACACAAAGTATGCTAATCCTTTATATAAGAGTAAATTAGTTGAAATTTAAGTTGGCACATTACTTGCAAATAAATTAGCAGAAAATTCAATCAACAACATCTTAAAGGAGGATGTGATGAAAAAGTTAGTTTTAATAGCAGTTGTAATTTTGCTCTCAGCATTCAGCTTAAGAGCAGAAATTTCACGACCAATACACGGTGTTAATTTTAATTATTTCTATTATTCATTATCTCCTTATGGGGAATGGATAGCAATTGATTATGATGTTTATGTATGGCGACCTTATGGAACTTATTCAACTTGGTCACCTTATTATGATGGAAGATGGTCTTGGACAAGTTATGGATGGTATTGGGAATCTTACGAACCGTATGGTTGGGCAACATATCACTATGGTAGATGGTATTATGATAATTATTATGGCTGGATTTGGATACCTGATTACGAATGGGGACCTTCTTGGGTCGAATGGAGATATAACGATACATATATAGGCTGGGCTCCGTTACCACCTTATGCTTCTTTCCATATCAACATAGGAATACATTTTTCAATAGACTGGTATTCTGATTATCATTATTGGCATTATGTAAGACACCATCATTTCTGTGATAATCATGTCTATTATCATTATGTTGCTCCTAATTATGTTAATCAAATTCATAGTACGACAAAATATAGAACAAATTATCGTTATTCAAATGGTAGAATAATTAACGATGGTATTGATAAATCTTATATTGAGAAAAGAGGTAATTACAAGATTAGGGAACGAGAAGTAACTGAAACTTCAAAATACAGAGATTATTCGACGAATAGAAATTTAAGTAATGATAAGGTTGAAATGTACAGACCAACAGACAATGAAGTAAATAAATCTCGTGATTTCGATAGGAAAGAAATTAAAAATTCAGAGCGCTCAACAGACTTGAAAACAGACAAGATAGCTATCAATACAAGAACAAATAATCGTGATTATACTTTAAATGAAAAAAATGATACTTACACAAGCAATCGTGATGTGAATGTTAAGAGATATGAGAATAATACCGAGAATGTAAAGACAACAAACAGAAATTATGATATTAAAAAAGATGATAACACAAAGACAACAACTAATAGAGATGTTAACAAAAACTATTACAACAATGAAGAAACAAAAAATAAAAATACAAACACAGATCATAATAATATAAATAGAAAAAATGATGTGAATAAAAATTATTATAATAATGAAAAGAAAACAGAAAATATAACAAACAGAAAAACTGATTATAATAATACAAACAAAACAGATGTGAAGAAGAATTATGGAACTAAAACTGATGTTAATACTAAAACAACCGATACACGTAATAGTAATACTAATTATTCTAATAATACTAATTACAACACTGACGTAAAGAAAAATAATTATAATACTCAAAACAACAATTATCAAAACACAAAGAAAACTGAAATAAAGAATAATACGACTACATATGAAAAAAAAGATGTCAATAAAAGCTATAATACAAACAAGACTGTTACAAAGACTAATACATCAAATGAGAGTAGAAATAACACAAAATCAAATAATACAGTAACGAAAAAACGATAACCCCATAGGACCTGATAATTTCTAATTACATATCCTGTGTACTTCGATGCATCTTCAAAACCCTGCGAAAGCAGGGTTTTTTTATAAAATATTCAATTGTAAATACAAAGAATTTGTATAATAATTTTTTTATTATAACAATTATTTTTATATTTGAAATAGAAATTCTAATTAGTCATTTAAACTCGGAGAGGTGGGAGAGTGGCTGAATCCAACGGTTTGCTAAACCGTCGTACCTTTAACGGGTACCGCGAGTTCGAATCTCGCCCTCTCCGCAAAATTCTTTCCTAAAAAATGCCTTCAATTTATTTTACTTATATTCTAAAAAGCACTTTGTGTAACAAACATTATTACTGTCATACTTCAGACTTAGACAAGAGATTAAATGAACGTAATTCTGGTTTATCAGAATATACTAAGAGATACCTTCCTTGGAAGTTGATTTATTTTGAAGAATTTTCAACGAGAAGTGAATCAATGAAAAGAAAAAATATATTTGAAAAATCCAAAAAATTAATAATAATGTTGTCATTGTATGCGTAGCAAGAATTTAAATTTAATAATTTGTTTTATTTTAACAAATTAACAAATGAGATTTTTCGTCATTTTGTTCCTAAAAAAAAATTTATATTTTTCATAAATTTAAATTTGATAAATTATAAAACTTAATACTTCTTTTCATAAAGTAGTTTATTAATGATTTATTAATGTTAAGTTAAGAATTTATTTATATTTTTATTGTATGTTTAATATGTATAAAATTAAATTTTGGAATATTTTATAATATAATTAAATTGTTAATTAATATAAGTATTATATATGGAACTGTATTTAATTATTCTTGTTGTATTATTTGCGGCGGCAATTTCTGATTTAATTGTTGGAGTAGGCAACGACGCTGTCAATTTTTTAAATTCATCAATAGGTTCAAAGGTTACATCTCGAACAGTAATTTTGATAATAGCCGCATTGGGCGTTTTGGCTGGTACATTATTCTCCAGTGGTATGATGGAAGTCGCTCGGCAGGGTATTTTTAATCCGGATATGTTTCTATTTTCCGAAGTAATGGTAATTTTTCTTGCTGTTATGATAACTGATGTTTTGCTACTTGATTTTTTTAATACGTTTGGATTACCAACTTCAACCACTGTTTCGTTAGTTTTTGAATTACTGGGTGCTGCTGTTGTTGTCGCTTTAATTAAGGTTGTTTCTGCCGGTCAAGATTTTGGACAATTGATTAACTACATCAACACAAGTAAAGCATTTGCGATTATTTTCGGTATCCTTCTATCTATTGTTATTGCGTTTATTGTTGGTATGATTGTTAGCTATTTTACTCGAATGTTATTTACATTTGATTATAAAAAGAAGATGAAACGATATGGTGCAATATGGGGAGCAATTGCATTGACGGGAATAACATATTTTATTTTGATTAAAGGTGCAAAAGGGACTGCTTTTTTAACCAAAGAAGACATTGCTTGGGTATCGAATAATACACAATATATTTTACTTATTAGTCTCGTTTTCTGGGCTGTGGTTATGCAGATGTTATTATTTTTTACAAAAATCAATATATTGAAACCAATAGTTCTAACCGGAACTTTTGCACTTGCATTGGCATTTGCTGCAAATGATTTGGTGAATTTTATTGGCGTTCCACTTGCGGGTTATAGTTCATATCAAATTGCTGAATCATCGGGCAATATTAGTATGACAATGGAAGCATTAAAAGAACCCGTTCAAACGGAATTACACTTTTTATTTATAGCTGGTGCCATAATGGTAACTACCTTGTGGTTATCTAAGAAAGCAAGAACAGTAACTATGACCGAGATAAATTTAAGCCGTCAATTCGAAGGTAACGAAAGATTTTCATCTTCACCATTATCAAGAAGCATTGTCCGAATCTCTCTTGGAATTTCTGCAGCTTTTAAAAGTTTTATACCAATCAAAGTTCAAAATGCAATTAATAAAAGGTTTGAAATTAAAGAACAACCAACAAAAAAAAGTAAAGATGCTCCATCTTTTGATTTAGTTAGAGCATCAGTTAATTTAACTATAGCTAGTATTCTAATTTCTTTTGCTACTTCACTAAAATTACCTCTTTCTACTACTTATGTAACATTTATGGTTGCTATGGGAACATCATTATCCGATAGAGCTTGGGGTAGAGAAAGTGCGGTATATCGTGTCAATGGTGTTTTAACGGTTATTGGCGGTTGGTTTCTTACCGCTTTGATTGCTTTTACTGTTTCAGGAATAATTGCAAGTATTATTTTCTTTGGTAAATTATTTGCTATTTTTGCTCTTTTTGGATTAGCAGCGTTTATATTAATAAGAACTAATATACTTCATAAAAAAAGAGAGAAGGAATCAGAGGATTATAAAGATATTCAATTTGCGTTGGGCGAAAGTAACCAAAACGCACTACAACAAAGTGTTAACGAAGTTAAAACATTTTTATATTCTACTACAAAAAATCTTAGAGAGAATATTATTAATTTAGGTAGTGCAGACAGAAATAAATTAAAACAAAGCAAAAAGGAAATCAAAACTTTGAGTAAACAGGCAAATAATATTATTGCAAATATCCTTAATGGATTAAGAGTATTGCCAGATATTGAAATTAAATATGAAAAAAGGTATGGAAAATTAATCGCATCTATTCAATCAATAGCAAGTAATTCAAGAGAAATATCTCAACTTTGTTTCGACCATATTGATAATAACCATAGCCCGTTATCAAAGGAACAAATTACAGAATTACAACTTGCTATTCAATTAATATTTGAACAAATTAAAGAATCTGATAAAGTGATTTCTATTACTGGGGGCGAGGAATATGAAAAATTAGAAAAATCCTATATAAAGTTCAAAGAGGAAACCACCAGATTAGATAAGAATCAAATTACAAGAATTAAGAAAAGTTCAACAAGTACAAGAAATAGTCTTCTTTACTTTGAGATATTGCGTCACTTAGAATATATATCAGATAGATTAATTGAATTAGTAAAAACTTGGGAAAATTTAACAGAGGGAATAACAGGAATAAAAGCAAAAGAAAAATTACAAATACTTGATGTATCGACAGAGAAAGAATAAATCTATAAAAATTGGAAAAACAATAATTTAATAGAAAAAAGATTGAAATCATTTAAAATAATAGTATGTATATATTTTTTTATTCAGATTAGTATTGTGTTAGCCCAGGGATACAAATCGAAAAATATTTTTTCTGAGCAGAAATTAAGAAAACACATACAGTATTTAGGAAGTGATATATTTGAAGGACGGGGAACAGGAAGTATAGGTGGGGAATTAGCAAGTAAATATTTAGCATTACAATTGAATGAATTTGGAATAAAACCATTTGGAAATAACAACTCATACTATCAGCATGTTCCAATGCATGGTATTAGTGTATTGGAAAATTCAGAACTAATCTTATTAAATGATAATAAAATAAAAGCTTTAACTCTTAAAGAAGATTATTTTGTCTTTCAAACTGGGATTCAAACTTTCATTCCTAATCCCGTAGAGATGATTTTTGCTGGTTATGGTATAACAGCTCCTGAATTTGATTACAATGACTATGAAGAAATAGATGTCAGAGGAAAAATAGTCGTATGTTTAGAAGGCGAACCCCTTTCAACTGATGAAGATTATTTTAAAGCAAGTGTTAATACTATTTATTCTTTCCCTGAATCAAAATTGAGAATTGCTGTAGCACAAGGAGCTATTGGATGTATAATTATTCCATTAGGTTATTATGAAAATATATTTAATTGGGATGACATTACAAATGAGTTTAATTTTGAGACTATTTCTTTAGCATATTCGCCAAATACTATTTTAGGTGTTTTAATCAAACCCTCTGTTTCAGAATATTTATTTAGTGGGACTAACTATAATCTGAAGAAAATTTACGAAATGCATTCTTCAAATCATTTAACATGTTTCTCATTGAATTGTAAATTAACATTTAAGGGAAAATTTTTATTCAGAGATTTTGTCTCTCCTAATGTAATTGGAATTATCGAAGGTTCTGATCCAGAATTAAAAAATGAATATGTTGTTATTTCAGCTCATTATGACCATTTAGGTATAGGTCCAGCAATTAAAGGAGATTCTATTTATAATGGGGTATTAGACAATGCTATCGGTGTTGCAGGAGTTTTAGAATTAGCAAATAAATTAAATAAAGATGCTAATGAGATTAGAAGATCAATAATTATTTTATTCACTACCGGTGAAGAAAAGGGATTACTTGGTTCAAATTATTACGTTGATCATTCTGTTGTACCACTTTACAAAACTACCGCAAACATAAATGTTGATGGTCTTGCATGGATTGATAATTTTAAAAGTATTATAGGACTTGGTGCTAATTATTCAGATTTAGATTTATTTTTATACGATGTAGCGAAATCAAGCAATTTAAATATTGTAGATATACCTGAACAATTTATACAGGAAGAATCTTTTTATTATTCTGATCAGATTTCATTTGCTAAAGAAGGTATTCCTTCTATATTAGTTGTTGAAGGACCCGATTTAATATCTTTTTCTTATGAAGAGGCAATAAATTTAATCAAAGATTATTTCATAAATAGGTATCATTCTCCATTTGACGATTTATCTCAAAAAATAAATTTCAATTCAACTGTACAACATTTAGAATTTATTTACGATTTAATCTTAGAAATTGCAAATTCGGATGAAGGGCCGCAGTGGAAATCCGGTTCTCCATTTATAAATGCACGTTTGCGTTCAATAGCTGAAAAGAGATAGTAGAATGAAATATTATAAAATATTTTTACTCGTATCTTCATATTTATTTTTTGCTTGTAGTTTATCGCATCAACAAGTAAAAACTGTTAGGATACAAGGTTCTGATACTATGCTGCTCTTAACAGAACTTCTTGCTGAAGAATATATGAAAAAAAATCCTTCTGTTTCAATTTATGTCTATGGAGGTGGGACTTCTAGTGGTGTTAGATCATTAATAAATGGAGAAGTAGATATTTGTACTGCATCAAGAAATCTGACTGCAGAAGAAGTTAATTTAATTGCTGAACACTATGGAAATGTAGGACTTGCAATTCAAATTGCAAAAGATGGTTTATGTATCTTCATTAATCCGGGAAATCCTATAAAAGATTTTACAATTGAAGAATTGAAGAAAATATTTACTTGTCAAATAAAAAATTGGAAAGAGCTAGGTGGTACAGACAATAAAATCTCTTTGATTATTCGAAATCCAAATTCCGGAACTCATGCATATTTAAAAAACTATGTTTTAGAAGAAACAGATTACTGTACGGATGCTGAAGTTTTTTCAACAATGCAAGATGTTATAAATGCTGTGTCTGAAAATAAGTACGCTATTGGTTACGGTGGATTTACATTGAAAAAAGAAATTTCTAATGCAAAAATAAATGGAATTGATGCTACAGAAAGTAATATTATTAACAATAAATACCCAATAACGAGATATTTGTTTTTTTATACAATTGATAATCCTAAAGGCATTTTGAAAGAATTTATTGATTGGGTATTAAGCGATGAGGGACAGAAGTTAGTAAAGAAATCAGGTTATTTACCACTCTGGGAAATTCAATATTAAAGAACAAATGAGGTTAAAATGGGAAAAATTAAAATTTTAATTGCCGATGACGAGCCTGATATTTTAGATTTTTTAAAATATAATCTTGAAAAGGAAGACTACCAAGTATTTACTACAATTGATGGTGAACAAGCATTTAATATTGCAAAAAGTGAACAACCTGATTTAGTTATACTTGATATCATGATGCCTAAACTTGATGGTGTCGAAGTGTGCCGGATGATAAGAAATGATATTGTCTTAAAAGATACACTTGTTGCATTCTTAACAGCCAGAAACGAGGACTACTCACAAATTGCAGGTTTTGAAGTTGGTGCGGATGATTATATAACTAAGCCAATTCGTCCCCGTGTATTTATTGCTAGAGTTAAAGCATTAATTAAAAGAAAAAGTATTGATACTTCTACGGAAGATATTTTGCAAGTAGGAGACTTAATTGTTGACAGTTCAAGAAGAATTGTAAAAGTCAAAAATGAAGTCATAGAATTACCTAAAAAAGAATTTGAATTTTTAGTATTATTAGCTTCAAAACCCGGACGTGTTTTTACAAGAGATGAAATATATTTTAAAATATGGGGTGATGAGGTAATTGTTTCTGAAAGAACATTAGACGTATATGTAAGAAAGATTAGAGAAAAAATCGGAGAAGGTTTTATTAAAACAGTAAAAGGAATCGGTTATAAATTAGATTTTTAATATGAGAAATCCAACAACAAAAAAAATTGCAGGAATATCCTCAGTAATTCTGACAGCTCTATTTTCAATACTATTTATTTTGTATATAATTCTAATTGGGTATGAATTGCATTGGTTATATATTTTATTATTTTCATCTATATTTCTACTTCCTTCTTATCTAGCAATAAACTACTTTGTTGATATTTTCTTATATAGAAAAATTAAGGTTTTGTATAAGTCTATTTCTGATCACAAATCATTAAAAAAAGACATAACAGAAAAATACAAATCAGAAAATGGATTAATTAGTACAGTTGAAGATGACGTTATAGAGTGGGCTGAGGATTATCAGAAAGAAATCGAACAGTTAAAGAAACTTGAAATTTACAGAAAACAGTTTTTAGCAAATGTATCGCACGAATTGAAAACTCCAATTTTTAACATTCAAGGTTATATCGAGACTTTAATAGATGGGGGACTAGAAGACCTTTCCATAAGAAAAGAATATTTATTAAAAGCATCCAAAAATATAGATAGAATGACAAATATTATCGAAGATTTGGAAATTATTTCTCAAATTGAAGATGGCAAATTAAATTTAGAATACCGTAAATTTACTCTCTGTGAATTAGTCTTTGAAGTTTTTGATTCATTTCAAAAATTAGCAATTGAAAAAAATATTCATCTATATATCAAGGATGGATGCGATAGGGCTATTTCTGTTGTTGCCGATAGAGAAAGAATAAGGCAAGTTTTAGTTAACTTAATATCAAACTCAATAAAATACGGTAAAGAAGATGGTAGAACCGCAGTCTCATGGTATGATATGGATGAAAATATTTTAGTTGAGATTGCGGACAATGGAATAGGAATTGCAAAAGAACATTTATCACGTGTATTCGAAAGATTTTATAGGGTTGATAAGGATAGATCAAGAAGACAAGGTGGTACGGGTTTAGGATTAGCAATTGTCAAGCATATTATCGAAGCACATAATCAGACAATAAATGTAAGGAGCAATTTGGAAGAAGGAACTACAATTGGCTTTACTTTGAAAAAATTCAATTAACTACAATTACTATTCTTATTTCATTAAGATATTATAACTTAAAGATTTTTAATTAACCTTTCATTAACAATTACATAACCTAGTATTAACCACTACTTAACTTTCTCTTAATATTCAAAAGGTATTTTTGAAGCATAAAAATTTGCAATTATTTTCAAACTATTTACTCAGGAGGCAAAAATGAGTAATCAAGTCAAAATGAAAGGAAAATTAATTAAAACACTGCTGTTTATCTCGCTGCTTGTTGCAGCAAATTTATTTGCACAAAATTCAGGAAAAATAAAAGGTGTTGTCATCGATCAGGAAACAGGTGAGGCAATTATTGGTGCAAATGTTATATTGGATGGAACTATGTTTGGTGCTGCAAGTGATATTGATGGTATGTTTGTAATCAATGCAGTACCTGAAGGCAATTATACCGTAACTTTATCTTGTATTGGTTATGCTAAGAAAACAGTTACTGAAGTTAAAGTTTTAAGTGGACAGGTTGAAGAATTAAATATTACTTTAAGCCCTGAATCCTATGAAACGGAAGAAGTAACTATAACAGCAAAATTATTGAAAAATACTGATGCAGTCTTATTAAAAGATAGACAGAAATCAAACTCGATTAGTGATGCAATTAGCAGTGAATCTATTTCACGATCAGGAAGTGGTAATGCAGCAGATGCGATTACAAAAGTAACTGGTACTTCTGTTGTATCTGGAAAATACGTTTATATTCGTGGTCTTGGGGATAGATATTCAAGTACTCATCTTAACGGAACTGAATTACCAAGCGCAGATCCTGATGTAAAATCTTTCAATCTTGACTTATTTCCAAGTAATTTGTTGGATAACATAGTAACGATAAAATCTTTTA
>JAFGPR010000118.1 GCA_016936095.1 Ignavibacteriales bacterium
TCATGATGAATTGGAAGACTCGTTCTCGAATAAATATCGAAATCCATTCCGAATTTTTCAAATGCTTTTTTATTTGATTCGTGATATCTATCAATAATCACTTTTGGTGTAGTTTTTTCTTTATCAGCAGTAATTGTAATCGGAACACCATGTTCGTCACTTCCACAAATGTAAACTATATCTGCACCTGTTAGTCTTTTATATCTAACATAAATATCTGCGGGTAAATATGCTCCGCTAAGATGACCAAGATGAATTGGACCATTCGCATAAGGTAGTGCTGATGTTACAATAAATTTTTCTTTTGACAATTTGAAATCCTAAATTTTTAAAATAATTATACAAATATAAGTAATTATGAAATATAAGTTATAAATTCTAAGTGGTCTGAGTGTGCTCAGTGGTAATAATTTACAAGCCGTATGATAAGGCTATTGTAAAAGTAGAATATTTTTCATCTACCAGAGTACCATCCTCTTCGGCACCAGATATCTTAGTGTTTTGATATCTGGCTCTGACAAATAATTCGTGCAATATCTCGTATGAGACATTCACGCCAAAATGCGTATGATTTTTTCTATATCCGAACAAAAATGGTGGTTGTGGTTGTTCATATTGTTGGTCAACAATTCCTTCGCTCCCCTTTCTAATATATTCACCCCATATAATTATATCCAATCCTCTCATAAATTTATATTTTAATGAGCCATAAATCTGATCTGCGTTATCTCCCATCCAATGACCCATCTCATAAGAATTTGATTGATATGTTTGAGTAGGTATATAATGCTCATAGACAAAAGGATAGATTTTTGTATATTCAACAGTAAGTTTTAAATTATCAAATGGTAAATCAAACACTGACCCACCTAATGTAAAACCAAATTGGTTTCTTTGTTTTTGTTTATCAAATAATCCACTAATCGTAATTTCATCAATAAAAAGTGATGAATATAGATGTGTATTTTTAACATGATTTCTTGAACTTACACTGAAATAAAATTGAGAATTATCACCTGCACTGTTATTATTTCTACTTCTATAATGGTCAGCTAATCTGAAAAACATTAAAGGTATTAAATATTCAATTTTTATTTCATCTGAATAAACTATAGATTCGCCGAGAGAAATTGTCAAACCTTCTATTGGAAAAATATTTAAAGTATGTGTAGCAAGATATTTATCACGATAAATGATTCGCTTTGCGTTATCAAAGTAAGTATTATAAATTTCATTTGAATCAACGACATCGGAACTGATCCAGCAGTGCATATAATTAAAACTCAACCAATCTGTGGGACGAATATCCAATCTGATAAAAGGAAAAGACGGTGCTTTGTTTGATAAAACTAATTTACCGCTTTCACCATATCCCCATTCCATAAAATCTTTACCAATACTAATCTCACCCCAATTCCAATTATAAGATAAATTCGTTCGGACTTCATTATATTCAAAAGAATTACTACTCTTTGGATATCTTATTACTCCAGTTTCTCGAGTTAGATCTTTTTCCCAGTCTAAATTCTCTCCTTTTTCCATATTATCACGGAACTCGAATGAAAAGCCAATATTAGTTCCAAGATATCCATAAAATCTTAGACCATTCCACCTATGCAAATAGCTTTCTCCTTTAAGAGAACCGTATTCATAGCCAAGAATTGGACTTATATTTATTTTAAATAAATCATCTGAGTATGTTAAAAGTCGAATCCGGTCATATTTATCTTTTCCGAAATAATTGAAATCATCTAATTGAACAGTTGTATCGAGCATATCTATCTCTAAACCGAAATCCTTAATAAAAAAATCAAGTTCTTCTTTTTGAATGGTAGTCAATGATTTTTCATTTTTTTTAATATCTATTAATTTTGAAGCAATATAAGTTCGAGAATAAGGAGTAATAATATCATCAAGTTCTATTATTCCCTTTGAACTTAAATTGTCAAGGAAAGAATAAATTTTACTCTCGATAGGTTCGTATACTATTTGTGGATAGATTGATGAAAAAAATATAAAAAAAAATATAAAGATGTGTTTTTTAGAATAATCTAATTTAATATGCATTCTCATCTCCTTTCAGCATATTCCATATTGTCATGATAATAATCTGAATATCAAGGAAAAAAGACCAATGTTCTATATACCAAATATCATGATCAATTCTTTTACGCATCTGCTCAATATTTTTTGTTTCACCTCTATAACCATTGACCTGTGCCCATCCGGTAATACCCGGTTTAACAAGATTTCTAACCATATAATAATTAATTTCCTCTTTTGATTGATTTGCAAGAAGCGTTGGATGCGGTCGCGGTCCAACTATTGACATTTCACCTTTAAGTACATTTATAATTTGAGGTAATTCATCCAGGTTAGTTTTTCTTAAAAACTTGCCAATTTTGGTAATTCTTGGGTCATCTTTTGTTGCCTGCTTAAATTTACCATTTTCATCAATATCTGAACAATTTGTTTTCATTGTACGAAACTTGTAAGTAACGAACTGCTTATTACCTCTTCCTTCTCTTGCTTGCTTAAAAAATACAGGTCCTTTTGAAGTTAGTTTAATAATTGCACCTATAAAAGGATATAGCCACGAAAAAATTAAGATGAAAAACAACATAGCAAAAATAGTGTCAAATGCTCGTTTAACTATTCGCCAGTGTAATTCATTTATTCTATACTCTCTTATTAATAACAAGGGAAATCTACCCAACATTGATACATTAAAATGCGAAATGGAAGACTTAAAATAATCAGGAATAATCATAACATTTTTTGCATATTTCTCACAAATCTTAACAACTTCCTCTGTTTTTGAACTAGCATAATTTGGTAGGGCTACTATTACAAAATCAATATCATTTTCTTTTAATGTGTTTTCAAGTTTATTAATCTCACCTAAATATTTTGAACTTAAAAATTGTTTATTTCTATCATCCAGAAATCCAACCATTTTAAATCCAAAATTTGTATTTGTTACAATTTCTTTATAAAAATTCGTTGCCAAATCACCTGCACCAACTAATAAAACACTCCTTATATTTCTACCCCGTTTTCTTAAAAAATGAAGGACCTTTCTTAAAATATATTTTTGAACTAATAATAAGAAAAATGAAATTATGAAGTAATATAAGACAAAAAGTCGAGTTAAATCTTCTTCCTTAATAATGAAGAGTAAAAGAATTAGACTAATTATTTGGATAATAACATTTTTAAGTATAGATAATATTTCAAAAGTAAAGAACTGTCCACGAAAGTCACTTTTTAATTTCGTAGAATGAAATGTAAAATACCAAATAAATATTAGAATAATAAAAACGATTTGATATTTATAGTCTAAATCAAATAAAAGTTTTTCACTTGCCAGGAAAATTGCGAGCACATAAGCAGCCCCCAAACAAATAAAATCTAATATTAATCTTAAAAGTGAAAGTGATTTTCGATAAAAATTCATATAAAATTAAATTGTTTGCGTAAATATAAGAAATGTTTAAAGATTTATTAAATTTTTTAACTGAGGAAAAATTATTTTCACAAAATAGTTTAAGATTAAACTAATATTTTTTTGAAAACTTATATTTGAAGAAATACTTTATGGTTATTGCTATAAAATACATATTACCCAAAAAATACCTCTTAAACATCCTACTTGGTTCTTTAATAAGTCTAAATAACCATTCTAATCCACTTTTTTGCATCCAAACTGGCGCGCGAGGAATTATACCCGCTACAACATCAAAACTTCCACCAACACCTTGTACTATTGGGACATTTATAAATTCTTTGTTTTTATATGCCCAAATCTCTTTCTTTGGACTACTGAATCCTAGAAAAAGTATATCTGCATTAGATTTATTAATCTGCTCAATTATGGAAATATCATCATCATCAAAATAACCGTTTCTATGCCCGGCAATAATTAAATCCGGGTATTTTTTCCGTAATACATCTAACAAATAAGTAAGATTACTTTCAGTGGCACCCAATAAAAATATGGACTTTCCTTTTCTTTCTGCCTCTACTAATAATAGTTCAAACAAATCTGTCCCATTTACCCTACCTGGGAGTGGATTGCCCAACAATTTACTCGCCCACAAAATTGAGACACCATCAGCTAGAATAAAATCAGCGTTTTCTAAAGCATTTTTTAATTTAATATTTTTTCTAATTTCATATACTTTTAATGCATTTTGAAAAAAGATATTTGCCTTTTCTTTGCTTTCAATTTTCACAAATACATTTTGAACTACTTCTTCAATCGAAATCGCATCAATATATGTATCAAAAATTTTTATTCTTTTCATAATTTTTACTAAACAAAAAATAAGATAGACTAATTAATAAATAAGAAATACTCCATCGAGGATAAATAGTTTTATGCTTATAAATTCGATTCTTTTGATAATAAAAATACCCTTTATCTGAATATAAATTATCTATAGTAAATTTAATAACTTTTTCTGCTCTTTCCAAAAATCCAAATCGAGTTAATGTAATTATTGACTGTGCAACTTCGGTTGAATCAATTGGATAAAATGAATTGCTATAATATTTCGGGTAACCCTCTTCTGTAAATAAATTTTTTAAATAATATTTTATACCTAGATCCAAATTCTTTTTGTATTCATTTTTGCCAGATAATGTAATAAATTCATCAAGTGCATCTAATACATAAGCAGTATGAAAATTATCAACCCATTTCCGAGCATCATTTTTAGAATAAAACCAGGAGCCATCTGCATTTTGATTTTTTATCACAAATTTTACAGTATTTTCTGCCTCAGAGAGTAATTTCTGATCTTTTGTAATACTATATACCTGAGATAATAATCTCGCCCCTTTCATTGTGGCATTGTAGACTTTTTGATTATCTTTTGGTGAATATGAAAAACAGAAATTCTCATTTTCATAATAACGGTTCAAATCATTTAACACAAATTCTGCTGAATTAGCAAGAATATCTTTAACTTTTTCATCTTTATAAACTTTATAATATTCAAAAAGGCCATTTGTAATAATACCAGTTGCAACTATCGTAGGGACAAATTTATCAATTTTAGTATACCTCGCTTCCCAGTCAAAATTATATCCCCAACAAAATCCCGAATAACCAATTGATTTTAATTCAATTAATTTTTGAATGCAATATTTAATTTCCTGCAAGTAGAAATCTTTTTTGTCTTCATAAATAATTGATAAATATGTATATGCCTGAATACACAACCCCAAGGTTACCGGATTTACTTCTTTCTTAATTCCGAGTAGTGGTCGAATATTAAAAAATAATCTTCTGAATACTTGTTGAGAAAAAAATCGAATTAATTTTGTACTCTTCAGAATTGGTAATTTAAATATAGGTGAATTTAACAAATCATAAGGGTCATAACCTTTATAATCTTCTGACTTAATATGTTTTTCCAGTTTAATAACGACGAGTTCAATATTTTCAATTTGCATAATTAAAGTTTCACTAAATTACCGGTCTTAATTGAGTCGTGCACTTTCAAAGTAATCAATGTTGTAGTATAAATGCTCTCAAAGCTAAGTTTGTTTTCTATTTTACCGCGTAGTAAGTTAATAAAATATTCAACTTCTTCCTTATGACCTTTTTTACTATCAAATTTTATAGTATAAGATTTACTATTTTGATATAAAATTATTTTTTTGAAATCCTGCATTATTGCTGTTTTTCCACCAGAAAAAATTTCACAATACTCTTTTGGAAGATTTTTATCACCATTGGCAAGATATAATAAATTAGCAATAGAACCATTTTCATAATTTATCGTAATATTAACATTATCTTCATTTTTCATTACTGAATTATTTGTTCTAATAGTTGTAGCATATAAAGAAGTGGGCTTTGAATTAATAATAAAATCAAATACATCAATGAAATGACACCCCTCACCAATTATTCTTCCTCCTTGTGAAGGCTCTTGTATCCAAGATTCCATCGGGATAAAGCCTGCATTAACCCGATAATTTATTACAAATGGCTCAGTGTTTTCTACAAAAAATTCTTTAATTTTTTGAAATGGCTTTGAAAATCTTCTATTAAAACCAACTAACAAATTAACCTTTGATTTATCATATACTTTTTTAATTTCTTCCAGCTCTTCAATGGAGACTGCCAAAGGTTTTTCGACGAATACATTTTTATTATTCTTAATACTATCAATAACATATTTTGCATGCGAAGAATGATGCGTAACGACAAAGACAGTATTTATTTTCGCATCATTAAAAATTTCATTCGCATCATTTGAGAACTGATTAAAACCAAATTTATTTGCCACAGATTTTGAATCAATTGATTTGAGTGTAACTACATTTTGAAGTGAGACTTTACATTTATTCAAATTGGGTAATAAATTTGATTGTGCGAAATTACCTGCACCTATGAAACCAACTACAATATCTTTGAGGTTTATTTTTTCTTTGATTATTTTTTTGCTTGTAAAATCTTTTTTTATTTTTTTGTCATATTCAATTAGAATCCCAAGATAAGGTTCCTTTATCTTCCCGGTGATCAATTTATAAGCTTTTAATCCTTCAGTAATCGGAATTTTATGTGTGACTAATTTATTGAAATCCAATTTCTCCTGCGAAAGAAGTTGAACAATAGATTCCATATTTCTGTTCTCTGTCCAACGGACATAACCAATTGGATAATCAATCCCTTTTTGTTCATAATTATAGTCATATCTTCCAGGACCGTAGGAACAAGCAATTTTAATATCTAATTCCTTTTCATAAAATCCTGATCTTGGAATGTTCATCCCTGTAACTCCAACAATAACTATATTTGATTTTTTTCTTGCGAAAGAAATTGCTTTTTCTAAAGGTTCGTTCGATTTTGTCGAAGCAGTTATAATTACAGAATCTGTCCCCTTCCCATTGGTAAATGATTCGATAATTTTTTCTGAATTACTATCAAGTATTGCCGTTTTGTCACAGCCACACTTTTTAGCCAGATTAAAATTATTTTTATTAATATCAAATCCAATTACTTTACATCCATTCGCTTTCAATAATTGCACAGTAATTAAACCAAGCAGTCCAAGACCAATAACAGCGACCGATTCACCGATTCTCAGATCTGCCTGCCTTACTCCCTGCAATGCAATTGCTCCAAGCGTTGTGAATGCACCTTCTTCAAAAGAAACATTGTCAGGTAATTTTACAGCAAGTTTTTTAGGAATAAAAACTAACTCGGAATGAGAGGCAAATCCTGCGCCCGCACATGCAACTCTATCTCCGGGTCTAAATTCCTCAATATTTGATTCAATCACTATTCCCGCAGAGCTGTATCCGAGTTCTTTATAATTATCAAGTCTATTCATCACTTTTTCGTAAGTGGCTTTAATTCCCTCTCTCTTAATATTATCAATAACTTGTTTGACTAAGTCGGGACGAGATTTTGCTTTTCCAATTAAAGAAGCTTGTGCAGTTTCGACTGATGTTCTTTCTGTACCGGCAGAAATCAAAGAATAATAATTTTGAACAAGAATGCCACCAGGAGCAAGTTTTATGTCCGGTAAGTCTTCAACTGTTATTTCACCTGTTTTTTGATATTGAATTAATTGTAACATAAAATTCCTATTTTTGTTAGTCAGTAAAATCGTAATACTTAGATATATATTTTATTACTTCCTCATAAGTATAATTTGAATTCATCTGTATCAAATGTTCCTTTAATTTTTCTCTAGTAAACCTTGGCTTAAATGGCCTACAAGGATTACCAAAAGATACCGAATATGGAGGTTGTTCTTTTGTTACAACACTGCCTGCACCAATAACTGAACCTTCTCTGATAATTGCCCCAGGTAATATAGTAACATTTGCGCCAATCCAAACATCGTTTTCTATTTTAATACCTTTTGTATTTCTAATATCTTTTAACTTAAATATCGTTTCCCCAACCATATTAAACACATGATTATCACACTCAATGACTAAATTAGGTCCAATCATTATGTTGTCACCAAAGTATAAATCTCTAGCAGATATATAAAAATTCCTATTGATAAATACATTGTTCCCTAATGTAATTTCACCTGGTCTTTCAATATATCCTCTTTTCGATAACATTATATTTTTACCATAATTTTTAAATTTAATAAAATACTTAAAGTAATAAATTTTCCTAAAAATATTTTTAATTGAACTTTTTATTTTATTTTTGAAAACCATATCTCACTCAAATCTTTTTTTAAATTATTTATAGAATATTTAATTGATTTTTTAACTGCATCTTTATTTGGATCAGGTAATTCAAAACTTTTTTTTATGCTTTCATTAATTAGGTGAGCAGCTCTCTCATTAATGACAAATCCATTAACATTGTTTTCTATTAAATCACCTGCTCCTCCAATATCAGTAGAAACAACATTTTTTCCACAAGCCATAGATTCCACAATTACTGTTGGCCACCCCTCAACAAACGATGTCACTAAAATAACATCACTTGAATTTATATATAATGAGACTTGTTGAGGAGATAATTTTCCAGTAATCAAGACAAAATCTTGTTGATTTATTATTTTAGAATATTCATTTATTTTAATTCTTGCCTCACCTTCACCAACAAAAATTAATAAATGTTCCATATTCCTATTTAATAATTCAAATGATTCCAGCGCTAATTTCCAACCTTTAATATCAGCTAATCTTCCAATTATTGATATTATTTTTTTATTTTTTGGTAATCCTAAATTATCGCGACTTTCCATCTTATTAGCTGGGAAAAAAACTAATGGGTTGAATCTTGTTGGAAACTGCGTTATCTCAATGTTATTAAGCTTACCTTTACTTCTATCAATAATTTTTTTTATTGCTTTCTTATCTGCAGAAGCTAAAACACAATCCACACCATTTTTGATAGATTTAAAAAGAAAACGTTCATAAACATTGCCAAAAATCCTAGCAAATTTATATTTTGATAAGGATATTGAATTTCCTGTACCAGCAAAACGAAAACAAAGAGAATTTTTTCCTTTTATCTTTGATAATACAAACAAAAAATGAGGAGATTGAGTAAAATAATTTTTAATACTATCGTTAAATATTTTTTTTCTATAAAAAAATAGACAAATAACAGTTTTAAGTCTGATAGGTACAAAGTTCTTTTTTGATTTATACCGAGCAATACCGAAATAATCGTACTCTATACCATTAATTATTTTTTTCCTCCATATACCACAAGGTTCATTACCCGTCTCTAAACCGACTAATTTGATGTCTTCCTTAAATATCGAAATCAAATGCTTAGAGAAAGATAATGTACCCCCTATCGGAAAATCCTCAAAATTATTTGATTCGATGAGAATAAATTTTTTACTCATATAGACTGTAAGCCTAGGTAAATTTAAAAAAATCCATTTATAGTAAGTAAAATTTTAATTACTTAAAATTTATCTTTCTAATAAAAATTTTTCTGTACAAATTTAACAATACTATTCACATATTCTTCTTCTAAAATTGAATTGCCTTTAATTTTCTTCCATTTAGATTCAGAATGTACAAAATAAAAAGGCGAAGTATCCAGAGTATGAGTACCAAAATGTAATGCTTGAAATTCAATTAAAAAGAACTCTGAGCCATTATATGCTAAATCAATTGCAAGAAATGGAAGCTTGCAAACTTTATAAAAATCACTCGCATAATCTAATAGTCCATCAGGTAAGCATTCGGTATAATTTAATATACCACTTCCGCTCGCTCTAAAATCATTTTTTCTAACCCTTCTCTCTAATACATAATATTTTTCACCAAAAATTAAAATTTTCCAATCTCTATCAAGATTTGGGATAAATTCTTGAACTACAAACTTTCTCCTATGAAATGATTCTCTAATGTATCCTCTCCTTCTAATCCAACGAATTATATCATGGACATCATATCCAACATTAATAGTTCTTGAATAATTTCTTGCAATTCTTAATAACTCTTTTTTGTTTTTTGCTAGATAAACAGTTGTGCTTGTTGCTCCGCTAGCCCCTTTGAACACGACGGGATAATTAAGAGAATCAATCTTCTTTTTTAATTCCTCTATTGTCCCGTAAAAACTTGCTTTTATATTATTAAAAGTTGAATCACCCATAGTCGAGCGTAAAATTTCCATAAATACTTTATTATGATGTGCTTTTAAAAATTTGAATGGAGGAATTAACCTTGCACCTGCCAATTCTAATCCATAGCACACATCCTCGATATAACTTTTATAATATAATTCATTATCCTCAGATGATGAATACAATATATACTTCCCTTTGTAATATTCATTATTAAAATCAATATCTACAAAGGATTTAAATTCACTTACGAAATTATTTTCTGCAAAATACTTCGTTATTAATTCTTTATCCATACCACTTCTATATGGAATAGCAGACCATTTAGATGAGAAATATCCTTTATAATCGGTAAGTAATATTATTTTTTCCATATAAAATACTATTTTATTATTGTTAAATGTATCAGCGTAAAATATTATTTTTCAATTCCATTCCATTTATTGCTCAACTTTGTTGTTCCTAAAATTAGTTTTACAACTCGCCAGGATGTATTTCCGACTTTATAATCAGGTGTATATTCAGTTTCAATTTTATTTTCTTTTTCTCTTAAAGTTAAATCAATTGAATTAATTATTGTCTGGTAATGTAGTCCCGTTAAAATAATAGACCCAGTATCCAATCCTTCGGGTCTTTCCATCGAATTTCTAACAGTAATTGCCGGGAAATTTAACATAGTTGACTCTTCGTTTATAGTTCCACTATCCGATAGGACACATAACGCATTCATCTGTAATTTATTGTAATCAAGAAAACCGAAGGGCTTTAAGAATTCTATTTTTTTATTAAGTGAAATATCATTTAGACTGTCGAGTCGCTTTCTCGTTCTCGGATGAGTTGATACAATTATCCTTTTTTCATATATCTCAGAAATTTTGTTCAGTGTATTTATTAATTCAATTAAATTTTTAGTGTTATCAACATTTTCTTCCCGATGTATGCTCACTAAAAAATAGTCTTTCTTCTTTAAAGCAAGTAAATCAAGAACATTTGACTTTTCGATTTTCGGATAATAATATTTTAACACTTCATTCATAGGCGAACCCGTCAAATAAATTCTACGGTGTGGTAATCCTTCAGATATTAAATGACGTCTAGCGTGTTCAGTATAGATCAAATTAAAATCTGCTATATGGTCAATTATTCTTCGGTTTGTTTCTTCAGGCACATTGAAATCGAAGCATCTGTTACCTGCTTCCATGTGGTATATCGGAATATGCATTCTCTTAGCCATATATGCTGATAGGCAAGAATTAGTATCCCCTAGCACTAAAACAGCATCGGGTTTTTCCTTTAATAAAACTTCTTCCGATTTACGCATTATATCACCGACAGCTGTACCCAATGAAGATACATCAACATCCAAAAAATAATCCGGTTTGCGTAACTCTAAATCTTCAAAAAAAACCTGATTTAATTCATAATCATAATTCTGTTCGGTATGGACCAGTATATGATTTACAGTTTTATCCAATAGACTAATCACCCGCGAAAGGCGAATAATCTCGGGACGAGTCCCTACAATTGTCATAACTTTAAGTGATTTCATAAGTTCCTTTCTCATAAAGACAAAAGATAAAAGTAAAAAGACAAAAAATAAAAATTTAAAGATAAAAGATAAAATTATAAAGACAAAAATTTGAAAAACTACAGATTTACTCTAAATGTCATTCCCAACCCTGTTCTCTTGCAAAAGAGGATTGATTGGAAATCCATTTGTTTTTAAACACTTATTGACTTTCATAAAAATTAAAGTTTGATATTTTTTTAGTTTTTCAAAGCCTTCAAAGATAAATATTTATAACATTCATTAAAAGCTTATTAATTTTATGTTAATTGCTATTTTAGTTATTTTATTTAGGAGCAATTGTAATTTATTTATCTCTTGTTTTTTGCACTATAGAACCAAAAATATTTTTTAGTTCATCTGATTCAGAAAGTAACCATTTCAATTCTTTTTCATTACTTAATTCATCCAAAGCGTCAATTATTCTCAACCAATAATTTGATTCTCGCATTTCTCTCAAAGAAATTCTAATTTTATTATTAAAATCTACTTTTGAAGAACCGGCTTGTGCCTCCTCATAATTTGCTCCAGATGAAGTGGAGCTTTTAGCCAACTGATATCGAATGATTTTATATTCCGGAGTATTAGGCAATAACTTAGTAAATTTAAGACATCTAACAGCAAAATCAAACAACCTAATATTTAAATCATTATTCAAAAAAAATCCTTTTTATCTTATATCTTTTTACTTTTATCTTTTTCTTTTATCTCTTTCCTTTTGTCTTTTTACTTTTATCTTTTATCTTTTTCATTTATCTTGTTCATCAAACTTTCTGAAAATAAGTATCCGCATCATCAGGATTATAAAATTCATTTATCCAAAATAATATGAGCAATTCATCATTTCCAACATTTGTAATATTATGGGTATACCAAATAGGCATATCAACATAAGCAGGTTCATCACCGGATAACTTATAACTGATAATTTCATCTGTCCCGATTCTGCGAATTTTGATTTCCGCTTCGCCTTTAATTATAGAAAATCTCTCAATCTTTCTGATATGAAAATGCATTCCTCTTGTAACACCGGGCTTGGTAGTTGAAAAAGAAACCTGCCCCCCTATCTTTAATTTCATCGTCTCTATAAAAGTACCTCTTTCATCAGAATTAACTTTATATTTAACAGGAAAAAACTTTTTATAATCAATATAACTTCTAAATGTATTAAAAAGATTGACTTCAAATATATTATTTAATTGTGGAATAATGCCCAACTTAATATAATTTTCGTTATAATAAGTCAGTTTTTCTAAAATCTTTCTTACACGAATTGTCCAAGTATGCGGGACAAGATATAACTCCTCAATTGCATTTGAATCATTAAAAATTAACTCTTCAATTATTTTTATCAACTCACTAACATAAATAAGATTCAGTTCTGCATCAATATCAATTTCAGGTGGTTGATTATTTATTAACTGGTGCGAGAAAGTAGAAATAACCGAATTATAAAATGGTCTACCAAAGGGTCCGAATACATTTGGTATTACCAGCCCTGTAAATCCGCATTCATTTTCTTTTGCAAAATTCAGTAATTTCAACCGTGCTTCCTTTTTTGCATTTCCATAAACATTATCTTGAGTTTCCTGCGTTGATGATGAAAAGATAATATATGGTTTATTTCCTGCGGTTTTTATGGCAGAAATCAATTTGTCTGTAAGTTCAATATTTTTATTATAAATTTCCGATGCTTCATTGTGACGATTAACACCCGCAAGATGAATAATACAATCGCATTCTTGTACAAAATCACTCAATATTTCGAGTGAATCAAAATAATTATCATTAAAAAGAATTAATTTATATTTATCTAAATAAAGTGATAAA
>JAFGPR010000119.1 GCA_016936095.1 Ignavibacteriales bacterium
CTCGCTACAACAAAATCAAAACAGCCGATATGTGTTACTAAATCATATCTTAAATAACTTCTATATTGATATTCCCAATCGGGTAGATATCCAAATATTGTATGTGATAAATTGTCTATTTTGTTTATACTTAATGGAATAATATCTTTTCCATCAGGATTGAATAAACTTGGCTCTTTTAGACTCAACCCAAATGCTTCCATGTCTTTTTGATGAATTCCCTTAAAATCTTGACAAAGTATAATACTATTAATTATTATTGAAAGTAGAATAATAATATAAGTGGTACTTTTCATAAGTACTTTAAATTTTTTCTATTTAAGAAACTGAAATTAATATTTATCATCTAATGATAAAAAATAAATTATTGAAAGCAAAAATAATAAAAAGAGGTTAAAATGATTTCAAAAAAAATGGATGAAGCATTAAACAAGCAATTAAATGCTGAATTATTTTCTTCTTATTTGTATTTATCAATGTCAGCTCATTTTGAGTCAATCGGATTTAAAGGATTTGCTAACTGGATGAAATTACAATCCCATGAAGAATACGAACACGCAATGAAATTTTTCAACTACATCTTAGAAGTTCAAGGTGAAGTGACATTAGAAAAAATTGAAACACCGAAGAAAAAGTGGGAATCTCATCTACAAGTATTTGAAGAAACATTGAAACATGAGCGATTTATCACAGCAAGTATCAAAAATTTAGCTGTTATTGCAAAAAGTGAAGATGATTTTGCTACGAGTAATTTCTTACAGTGGTTTATTAACGAGCAAATAGAAGAAGAGAATAATGCTCAAGAAATCTTAGACAAATTAAAATTTGTTGGTGATGGAAAGCAGGGGATTTTATTCTTGGATAAAGAATTAGGTAGTAGAAAATAGTTTTTTTGCATTGTAAAATAAAGGCGGTTTTACACCGCCTTTTATTTAAGGAGGAAAACAACCAGCAATTTTAATTATATAATAAAAACTAATCCATCATCTTTCTAAGGAAAGAGGAACTATCCTCAGAATAGTCATCATTCACATTAATACTATTAAAAGCATCTAATTGGTCGCTGTTATCTTCTCGAAGTTTATTTTGATCTTGTTTAGTTTTTATTCTAATTATGGTTGGGCTATCAAGGTCTTCTTCAGTAGGATTATAAAGTAAATTATTATTATAACCGATAGAAGTATTTACTATTTTTGAAATATTTTCTCTTTGTTGATTCACATTTTTATTTTTACTTCCTTTATCAAAGCCTGTTGCAATAACTGTATAAGAAACGTATTCGTTCATTTCTTCCTTTCGAACAAATCCAAAAATAATATTTGCATCTTCACCAGCTGCTTCCATAATAATATTGTTACCTACAGAAACTTCCTCAAGTGATAAACTATCAGAACCAGTGACATTCAATAGAATATGCTTTGCTCCCTTGATATTTATTCCTTCAAGCAATGGAGATGAAATAGCTTTTTGAGCAGCTTCTACAGCTCTGTTCTCACCACTTGCAATTCCACATCCCATCAAAGCTTCACCACCTTCAATCATTACTGTACGAACATCAGCAAAATCAACATTTATTAATCCAGGTATTGTTATTATATCGGCAATACCTCTTGTTGCTTCATAAAGAATTTCATTAGGTTTATCAAAGGCTGATATAGCTGACAATGGTCCATCGATTAAGCTTAATATTCTCTCATTAGGAATGACAATTAAACTGTCAACATATTGTCTTAGTGCAGCGATACCTTCGTCTGCATTGGTCATTCTTCTTTTTCCCTCCCATTTAAAGGGTTTTGTTACGATACCAATAACCAAAGCACCAAGACTTTTAGCAATTGAAGCAACAATAGGTGAAGCTCCAGTACCTGTTCCACCACCCATTCCAGCTGTTA
This sequence comes from Ignavibacteriales bacterium, assembly GCA_016936095.1. Lineage (GTDB taxonomy): Bacteria > Bacteroidota > Ignavibacteria > Ignavibacteriales > Melioribacteraceae > JAFGPR01. Next base: position 1,893 of record JAFGPR010000119.1, read on the forward strand.
CAAAAACCATGTCAGTACCTTCAAGGGTTTTCTTTAAGATTTCGCGGTCTTCTTCGGCTGCATTTCTACCAACTGTAGGATCAGCTCCTGCTCCCAATCCTTTAGTAATGTTTTTACCTATTTGAATTTTATTTTTTGCTAAGTTGTTTTGCAATACCTGTGCATCAGTATTTATTGCTACGTATTCAACACCAATTAATCCCTTTGTAATCATACTATGTATTGCATTACAACCACCACCACCAACACCTACTACTTTAAGTTTGGCGGAAAGATTTTCCTCTTGATCGAGTTGAAAAAATTTGGACATTTTTCCTCCTTGTTATATTTTATAATTCATCAAAAAATTCTTTTAACTTTCTGAAAACGTTTTTTCTTGGAGTCTTATTTTGCATTTCTTTTTTACCTTTTTTTATAATTGTATCCTCGTATTCAGTACCTGGTAATCTTTTAATTAAACCGGCAACTGTTGCAAATTCTGGACTTTCAATTTCATTTGAAAGCCCTCCGCCTAAATCTAAAGGTACACCAATTCTAGCAGGTATACCAAACACTTCCTCTGCTAACTCAACGCAACCCTTGAGTAAGGAACCACCACCAGTTAAAACTATTCCTGCTTTAAGTTTATTTTTGAATTGCGAATTTTTCAATTCGTTGTCAACAAGCATAAATAATTCACGCATCCTAACAGAAATGATTTGAGTTAATAATGAAATTGGAATGCGAATATTTCCTCTTGCCCCTATTCCTTTTATGAAAATATCTTCGTCTTTAATAATTGCATTTTGGTCTGCATACCCAAATTCTTTTTTCATGTTTTCAGCATCTTGTCTTACTATCCCAAGTGCTTCACGAATATCATTTGTAACGTGGTTGCCGGCAACTCCAAATACCTTTGTATATTTCACGCAATTTCTATAGAAAATTGCAACATCTGTTGTTCCACCACCAATATCAATTAGAGCTGTTCCAAGATCTTTTTCATTATCTTCGAGAACTGACAACCCTGAAGCGATTGGTTGAAGGATAAGATTATTAACATTATAGCCAGCTCTTTCAACAGATTTTTTAATATTTCTTAATGCAGAATCAGATGCCATAATAATATGGTTTACAGCTTCCAATTTTGATCCACACATACCGATTGGATTATCTATTCCACCCTGGTAATCAACAATATACTCTTCCGGAATAATATGCAATATCTGAAATTCAGCGGGTTTCCTGATTGTCTTTACATCTTCTTGTAATCTATCTAAATCTTCTTGTGTAATTTCCTTGTCAGGATTGCTAATTGTTATATAATTTCGGTGTCTAATACTTTTAATATGTTCACCCGCTACACCAACTGTTACGTCCTTAATGGAAATCCCAGCTCGATTTGTAGCAATTTTCATAGCCTCTGAAATCGCTTCTGCAGTTTTAGCAATGTTAGCAACAAGACCTCTATTCAATCCTTCATTTGGTGCGATTCCGAATCCGAGAATGTTAATTCTATTCTCCTCTTTTTCAGCTATTAAAGCACAAACTTTCGTTGTGCCTAAGTCTAAACCTGTAATAATATTTTCTTTCATATTTGATTTTCCTTCGATTCTGAGAGAATGTTTCCAATTCCAAGATAAATAAAATTGTTATATCTTAAATCGATATAATCTATTATATCGTTTATTTCGCTTTGTTTTAATGAATTCCATATTTCATTGAAATAGAATATCTTATAAATTTCATTTTGTCTTCCAATGACTACGGGATAATTTATTATTGAGAAATATATAATTATATCACCACCTTTTCGTAAATCGATTTCTGATAAATTTTCGTATAATTCAATATTACTTAATTTCAAAGTCTGAATAATTTTCGATGATATTTGTATTTCGTTACTTTTATTCAGGAAGTCAAATTCTTTAATTTTTTCTTCTACATTTGGATTACTTATTACCGGATAATCTAAATCTTTTATTCCAGAAAGTACTGGCAAAACTTCAAATCTATTTGATAATAAAAACTGAGAATTATCTATAGAAAGTAAAGAGTATATTCCTTTTTCTTTGACTGTTATTGTTACCTTGTTATTCTCTTCATATTTAACATTTACATTTTCAATATATGGGTGTTTACTGACTCTATCACGAATAATTGCAAGTGAAAGATTTTCATAATTACTATTATCTTTCAAATTAGCAAAATTTAGATAATGTTCTTTGGAGAGATAATTATTACCCTCAAGCTCAATTATTTCAATTTTATGTTTACTTTCTTCTATTGTCAATGATAATACAATTAGGATAATTATTATAATACCTAAATAAATTATGTCAGATATTTTTCTTTTAGTAAACATATTATAAGAAACCAACTATAGATTTTATTATTTGATTAATATCTCCAGCACCCATTGTGATAATTATATCACCATCCTTATATATATTTTTAATTATCTCAGGTATTTTATTCTTATCTTTTTCATAAATAGTTATAGAATGTCCTAATGCTATAGAATAATTAGCAATCATTTCGCCGGATACCCCCTCAATTGGTTTTTCCCTAGCAGGATAAATTTCAGTGCAGATAAAAATATCTGCTAATGTAAATGCTTCTGCAAATTCAATATAAAAATCCCTTGTTCTTGAATATAAATGTGGTTGAAATATTGCGATAACTCTTCGATTAAAAGCATCTTTAATCCCTTTTAACGTTGCGATTATTTCTGTGGGATGGTGTGCGTAATCATCGATGATTGTTATTTTGTTGTCGTATTTGATTTCGAACCTTCGATTTACACCAGTGAAATTTTTTAGTGCTTCTTTAATATTTTTGAAATCAATGTTTAAGTCCAATCCCACACCAATTGCTGCAAGTGAATTTTTAATATTATGCAAGCCAGGTATTGATAATTCAATATTACCAACCAATTTATTTTTATAAATTACCTCAAAAATAGTTTTAAATTTCGAATGAGTAATATTTTTTGCAATAATATCAGCATATTCACTAATTCCATAAGTAACAACATTTTTAGTTAATTGATTTTTAATATCCTTTATATTTAATTCATCGATACATATAAAAACGGATCCTTCATCGGAACTAGTATTTGCAAACTGAACAAACGATTTTTTAATATCATTTAAATCTTTATATGTATCAAGATGTTCAAGCTCAAGATTTGTGATTACAGATGAATAGGGGTGTAATTTTAAGAATGTTTTATCAAATTCATCAGCCTCAAGAACGAAATATTCTCCATTCCCAATTTTAATATTACTTCCATTGAAAGTGTTTAATTCTCCTCCAACAATTATCGTTGGTGCAAGATTTCCACTTTCAAGAACAAGACCTGTCATTGCAGTTGTAGTTGTTTTTCCATGAGTTCCTGCTATGCAAATGCTTTTTCTTAAATTTGAGATTTCACCTAATAAGTCTGAACGTTTTACTATTGGTATCCCTTTTCCTCTTGCCATCAATAACTCTGGATTATCAGGAGACACAGCTGGGGTATAAACTAATAAATCTATATCTTTAATATTGTCTTTCGAATGTTGAGCAAAAAATTTAATACCCTCAGTTTGCAATTTGTCAGTTAAATTACTTGAATTCATATCTGAACCAGAAATTTCGTACCCCTCATAGTTTAATAAACGGGCAAGACCACTCATACCAATTCCACCGATTCCTGTGAAGTGTATTTTTCTTACTTTATTATTTAATATTTTATCTTTAGTAATCATTTTATTTCTACCTTTGCAAGTTTCAATGCTTCTTTTGCGATTACCTCGGCGGCTTCTGGTATACTGAATTTTTTAATATTATTTCCAAGTTCTTTAAGTTTATTTGAACTAAAAATAGTTTTCTCAACTGTATTTATTAATTCAGAACTGAGATTTTTATCTTCAATCATTAAAGCAGAGTTGTTGTCAATCAGTGATTTAGCATTTTTATACTGATGATTTTCTGCAACATTTGGAGAGGGAACAAATATTACCGGCAAAGCCAAATATGCAATTTCAGCGATTGTTGTTGCTCCAGATCTTGCTAAAATAAGATCAGCAGCTGAATAAGCATTACTCATATTTTCAATATAAGCCATGATTCGTACACATTCATTTTCGTATTTTTGGTATATTTCAAAATAAAATTTACCTGTTTGCCAAATGACCTGAATATTTATGTCTAATAATGATTTAAGATTTTGTTCGATTGCTTGGTTGATTGATAAAGCTCCTAAACTTCCACCAAAAACGAATAATGTTTTTTTGTTATTTGATAGTCCAAATTCCCTTAGAGCTTCTGATTTTTCTTTTAATTTTATATCAATTCTTATAGGATTACCAGTCATTATCAATTTAGATTGATTTTTGAAATATTTTTTCGAATCTTCAAAACTTATATGAATTTGATCAGCTTTTTTCTCTAACATTCTATTGGTCACTCCAGGATAACTATTCTGTTCCTGCAGAATAATTTTTGCTCCGAATAACTTTGCTGCCCAGATCACAGGGCCGGATAAATATGCACCACAACCAATAGCGACTTGTGGTTTGAATTTAAAACAAATCCAAAGGGATTTAATACTTGCAATAATGAGTTTTATTGGAAACAAAAAATTACTAAAATTTAATTTTCTTGAAAATCCGCTTATCCAAATTGTTTTGAATTTGAATTTATATTGAGGAACTACTCTTGCTTCAAGTTTTTTCTTAGTCCCAATAAACATAATATCAGCGGAAGGAAGTAATACCCTTATTTTTTCAGCAATTGCAATTGCAGGATATAGATGTCCACCGGTCCCACCAGCTGCAAATAAAAAGCGATATTTATTTTTTTGATTTTTCATTTATGATTCTAATACTCTTAGGTCTCTTGCCCTTTGAGTTTGTAACGCCACATTGATTATTATTCCTATTGTAATTGCAAAAAACATAATAGATGTCCCACCGAAACTGATAAAAGGTAAAGTAATACCTGTTGTAGGGAGCATTCCGGTAACAACACCGACATTTATTATTACTGTTAAAACAATATAAAGGGATAATCCAAAAACAAGAAGCTGTGCAAATTTATCTTCTGTCCTTTTCGCTATCAAAATCCCAGCTATAAAAATTACTAAATAAATTGAAAGTACGATTATTGCACCGAAAAAGCCAGTCTCTTCACCAACAATTGAAAAAATAAAATCACCGTACGCTTCGGGTAAAAATAGATCGCTTTGACGGCTATGTCCTAGTCCAACACCAAAAAATCCACCGCTACCAAGAGCAATTTTCGCATTCATAACCTGCAAATTTATTTCATTACCACTTTCAATACCATTAATAAAATTAAAAATTCTTTCTCTTGAGTGTGGAAAAAGAAAAATTGATAGAATACTGACTGCAGTGACAGAACCCAAAGTTGTTATGATGTGCTTCATACGGGCTCCACCCACAAATAACAACATATAGGAAACTAAAATTGTGATAATCGCTGTACTTAAATTTGGTTGTAAAATGATTAAAGCACTGATAATTAAAATCCAAATAAGTGGATAAATAAATCCCTGCTTGAAATTTCTAATTAATTCATCTTTTTTAGAAATTAAATTTGCTAAGTGAATTATTAAAATAAGTTTTGCAGCCTCAGATGGTTGAAATTTTATAAAACCTAAGTCAACCCACCGAGCAGCTCCCTTGATTTTCGGAGCGAACATAATCGTCATTATTAGAATAAATATTATTCCTATAATTGCAATCTTGCTATAATCCTGATAATATTTATATGGAATAATTGCGAATACTATCAACAAAACAAATGCAAGTATCATTTTGAAAATATGTGAATTGAACAAGTAATATTCATTAGGGAATCTGGAAACACTATATGCCTCGCTTGCAGTGAATACAAACAATGCACCTAATAACATAAGTCCAATCGTTAAAATGCTCAATGTCTTTACTAATGTTTTCATTTCAAATTTTTCACGGCTTCTTTGAATACCTTTCCTCTATGCTCGAAATTATCAAACATATCAAAACTTGCACAAGCTGGTGATAATAAAACAATATCCTGTTCTACTGCTTCTTTATTGGCTGTTAAGACACATTCTTCCAATGATTTTTTTATTTCAACTGGGACTAACTCATTAAAATAATCAAATACTTTTTGAGCAGAAGAACCAATGGCATAAATCTTTTTTACGTTTTTAATTACTTCATCTTTTATCTGAGAATAGTCATTTCCTTTATCCTTTCCACCAAGAATTAAGATTATTGGTTTTGTAAAACTTCGTACTGCATACCACACTGCATCAACATTTGTTGCTTTACTGTCATTTATATAAGTTACTTCATGTAATTCACGGACGAACTCCAATCTATGTTCAACTCCGGGAAAGGTGGAAAATGAATTCTTAATTTTTTCATTTTCTAATTTTAATAATTTTGAAATACACATTACAGAAAGTGTATTAGCAATATTATGCTCGCCTTTTAAACTTAAATCATTCAGGCTACAAATAGATTCTTCATAATTATTATTTGAGAAATACAATTTATTATTTGTCAGATATGCACCATTAGCAAGTTTATCTCTTAAAGAAAACTTAAAGTGATTTACATTTTTATTTGAGATTGTATCTGGGCTCTGTTTATCATCATAATTTGAAATAAAATAATCATTTGAATTTTGATTCTTAAATATGGATAATTTTGATTCTTTATAATTATCAAAATTATTATTATATCTATCGAGGTGATCAGGAGTAATATTCAAAATAGTCGAGAATTTTGGATGAAATTTTTCTATAAAATCTAACTGAAAACTTGAAATCTCTAATACTACAAATTCATTCTCTTTTACATCAAGAACTATATCAGAGAAAGCTAACCCAATATTACCTGCTGAAAATGCTTTAAGTCCACAACTATTTATTGTGTGAGTCATTAGAGATGTTGTTGTTGTTTTTCCATTTGTTCCTGTTATTCCGATTATTGTTCCTTTACAATACCAACTTGAGAATTCCAACTCACTAATTATCTTTATGTTTTTAGCTTTAGCTTTCAATACTATCTCAGTGTCTGATGGAACACCCGGACTAATTATAATTAACTCAGAATCAAATATTTTTTCAGAATGCTTGCCACATTCAAAATTTATTTTTTCTGATTTTAGGATTTCAACACCTGAAGCTAACTTTGATTCAGGAGAAATATCACTAACAAAAACAGAAGCACCCAAATGCTTTGCAAGTTTTGCGGCACCGATTCCACTTCTTACAGCGCCTAATACAGATATTTTAAGATTCTTAATATCCATTATCTTATCTTGAATGATGCCAAGGTTACAATTGCTAAAATTATTGTAATAATATAAAAACGAATTACAATTTTTGGCTCAGCCCAGCCACTCATCTCAAAATGATGATGAAGAGGAGCCATCTTGAATATTCTTTTTCCTTCGCCATTCGTTTTTTTTGTGTATTTAAAGTATAGTCTTTGAATTATTACAGATAATGTTTCAATAAAATATATACCACCAAGAATAGGAATTAGCAATTCCTTTTTAATTAATATAGCAATTATTCCAAATGCACCACCTAAAGCAAGCGAACCCGTATCACCCATAAACACTTGTGCTGGGTAAAAATTGAACCAAAGAAATCCTAATCCCGCTCCAATTAATGCTGCAATAAAAACAGTCAACTCTCCCGAACCAGGTAAATAAATGATATCTAAATAATCAGCAAAAATAGCATTACCAGAAACATAACTGATAATTGCCAATGCGAGCATTACAAAAGTCATAGTTCCAATTGCTAATCCATCCAATCCATCAGTTAAATTTACTGCATTTGAAGTTGCTGCAATTATAAAAATTATTACAGGTATATAAAAGTAGGAAAAATCAAAATTCATATTTTTTACGAAGGGTAATGTTGTCTGTGTATTGTATTCTTGAAATTCAGGGAGAAAATATATTGCTAAAGCTACTATAAGACCGACAAAAATTTGTCCCAATAATTTATATCGGGCAATTAAACCTTTTGGATATTTTTTTACAACTTTTAAATAATCATCATAAAACCCAACTAGACTTAAAAGAATAGTACCAACCAAAACTAATATTATGTACGTACTTTGAAGTTCACCCCAGAGCAGTACTGGTATTACAACTGATAGAACAATAATGATACCTCCCATAGTAGGGGTACCTTCTTTTAATTTATGACTTTTTGGTCCATCATCTTTTATCTTTTCACCAATCTGCTTTTTCCTTAAATACTTAATTATTTTGGGGCCAAGATAAAAAGCAAGAAATAAACCTGTAATTGCTGCAAGTATTGCACGAAAAGACAGAAACTGAAAAATGTCAAATCCTGGAGGAGCAAATTCGTCGTTTATATAATCAAATAAATAGTATAGCATTTAACTTTCCTTATTATTTATTGTATTTATAAATTCTTCCATTTTCATCCCTCGTGAACCTTTTATGAGGATGACTGAATTTGTAATCTCAAGTTTATTTAAATAACTATTTAATTGTTTCCTGTTTGTAAAATGCCTAGAAACTATTCCCGATTTTGAAAGTGTTAAGTGCAACTCTTTCATGTACTTACCTAAAGTCAAAACCAAATCAATATTTTTTGAAAAAATTTCAGAAAGTTTTTTATGAATATCCTTACTTTTCTCTCCAAGCTCAAACATATCTCCTAAAACTACAATTTTCTTTTTGTATTTATTCACCTTTGTCAGAACATTGATCGCATTTTTCATTGAATCAGGGTTTGCATTATAAGTATCATCGATTAAAATAAAATTAGATTTCTCAATTATATTTAATCTTCCTTTAATAGATTTTACTTTTTCAATTGATTTGAGAATAATATCTTTTGATAAACCAAGTGTTAGTGCAATTGTTATAGCTGCAAGAAAATTCTTTGCATTTGCTTCGCCATAAAGGGGGAGGGGATTATTCAATGATGTTTTATCAAAAACTACACTTAATATTATTTTTCCATCATCAGTATGTCCAATAATTTTTCCTTTACTCTTTGGTTTATTTTTAAAGCCAAACGTAACTTTATTTTTATATAATTTTGAATGTTGTTTGATAATCGGATCATCTAAATTTACAAATATTATTCCGTCATTAATTTTTGTATACTCAAATAAAGCAGATTTTTCCTTATAGACACCTTCTCTATTTTTTAAATATTCTAAATGAGAATCTCCGATATTTGTAATAATTGCGAAATCCGGTTCGGCTATTTTGGTTGTATATTCAATCTCATTAAAGTGATTTGTCCCATGTTCTAAAATGACAAAGTCGTGTCTCTCGTTCGCAGATAAAATTGTAATTGGAACGCCAATGTGATTGTTATTATTTGCTTTTGTATATGCAACATTATATTTAGAAGACAGAATCGTAACTAATATTTCCTTAGTTGTTGTTTTACCATTGCTACCAGTTATTGAAATTATCCTTGCGTTTAACTTTCGCCTCCAGATATGTGCAATATCGCCCAACGCTTTTGTCGTATTTTTAACTGTTATAATCGGTATTTTTATATTATCAAATTTTGATAATGTATTTTTATTTATTACAACTGCATTGGCCCCTTTTTTTATTGCATCTTTTATAAATCTATGTCCATCGTGTTTTGCACCTTTTATAGCAACATAAAGTGAATTTTTCTTTATTGTTCTCGTATCTATAGACACGCTGCTGACGGTTCTAAAGTTGTCTGGATTATAAATTGTAGCAGTAGGAATATTGAATATGTCGTTTAAGTTTAATCTCATAAATTTTAATTTAAATATTTATATGCAATTTCCTTGTCTGAAAAATGAAGTCTTACACCATTAATTTCCTGATAATCTTCATGCCCCTTGCCAGCAATTAAAATTACTGCATTATCTTCTGAATTTTGAATACAATCTTTAATCGCTTCTTCTCTGTTTTCAATGACTGAATAGTTATCGGAATTAATCCCTTCTTCTCTGTTTTCAATGACTGAATAGTTATCGGAATTAATCCCTCTCGTAATATCCTTTATTATTTCCATTGGATCTTCTGTTCTGGGGTTATCTGAAGTTACAATTACCTTTTTACTCATACTTGCTGCAATACTACCCATAATTGGTCTTTTAGTCCTATCTCTATCTCCACCACAACCAAATATGGTATAAATAGGACGATCATCTTCTACAATATGATGTATTGATTGTAATGCTTGTTGTAAACTATCAGAAGTATGTGAATAATCAATAATTACTTTTTTATTTTTATTACTTATTACTTCAAATCTTCCAGGAACGTAAGGAGTAGTTTTGATTCCATCTAAAATAGTATCAATATCAATTCCTAAATTGTAGCATATTGAGAAAGCAGCTGCAACATTATATACTGTGAACTTACCAATTAACTTTGTCTTGAATTTATAAGTTTTATCGCTGACAATTATTTCGCCTCGTGTACCATCCAAATCATATTCAAAATTTTTAATGATGAGATTGTTATTTCCTCTAACACCATAAGAAAAACGCTTTGCTTTTGTATCTGAAATAATTTTAATAGCATTTTTATCATCATTATTGTAAATTGAAAAACCATCTGATTTTATGTTATCAAATAATATTTTTTTCGCTTTTAAGTAATTTTCTTCATTTATATGATAATCCAGATGATCGGAAGTCAAATTTGTGAACACTGCAACATCAAAATCAAGAAATGCCACTCTAAATAAATCAAGTGCATGTGAAGATACTTCCATGACACAATGTGAACATCTTTCTTCAACCATCTGTGCAAATAATTGATTTATCGAATTTGCTTCGGGAGTAGTCATACTTGTTTTAATTATTTGTTCACCAATTAAATTTTGTATAGTTCCAATTAAACCAGTTTTCAATCTTGCAGTTTCTAAGATATTTTTTGTAATATATGAAGTTGTTGTTTTTCCTTTTGTACCTGTAATGCCAATCAATTTAATTTTTTTAGATGGTTCATTGTAAAAAACATTTGAAATTGCAGCTAAAGCTTTTCTGGAATTTTTTACTAGAATCTTCACACAACCTGAATGAAGAAATAAATGTTCTGGAAGCCCGTTTTCATTTTCTAAAATAATTGCATCAACATTTTTTTCGATTGCTTGAGGAATATATTTATGTCCATCATTTTTGAAACCTTTGATTGCAACAAAAATCGAATTTTCAATGATATCATTTGAGTTACTTGTAATATTAGCAATCTCTTTCAATTCAGGATTACCAGTTACCTGAATTACCTCTATACTATTTAATATTTTTAATAAATTCATTTAATTTAATCTTATTGAGCTTTCAGTTTTAGGATTTTCACATTTAATAGTAACGATAGAATTATTATTAACCTTTGTATTTGATTCTATACTTTGTGAAATGACAAATCCATTTCCCGACACTTTATATTTTATTCCTAATTTTGATAACAAATTTATCGCATCACGTTTTGACATGTTATATAAATTGGGCATTGTTCCTTTAGCATAATTAGTATTATTAGTTTTTCCAGTTGTATTACTTTCATTAGGGATGTTATTCAAAATAAGTTGATCAGAATACGAATTTTTCTTATCAAGATTTACATAAAAATTTTCAATTGAATTTTCCTCTCTATTTATTCTACTGCTTGGAGGAACAAGGGCAATATCTGTTGCAATTAATCTTTCTGCGATATTTTTAAATATAGGAGCTGAAACTTTGCCTCCGAATCTTTCTTCTTGTGGTTCATTGATAATTATTAAGCAAATAATTTTTGGATTGTCAGCAGGAAAGAAACCTATAAAAGATGAAATATTTACCTTGTTTGAATAAGTCTTGTTAACTAATTTTTCTGTCGTGCCTGTTTTCCCACCAACATACACATTTTCTAATCTTGCATTTTTACCTGTTCCGTTTTCAATAACTCCAATCATTAAATTTTTCATCCTATTCGATGTGGAATCAGAAATTACTTTTCTAATCTGAACTGGTTCAAAATTTTCTATCACGTTTCCTTTTTCATCTTTTATTGATTTAATAAGCATAGGTCTGAATAGTTTACCACCGTTAATTAAAGCACAATATGCTGTAATCAATTGTAATGGCGTAACCGATAACTCATAGCCAAAGGACATTGATGCTTTGGTATATTTAGAAAAATTTCTAGGTTTTTTAAGTAGCCCTGCGGCTTCACTTGGTAATGTTACAGATGTCTGGTTACCCAAACCAAAATCACGCAGATATTTATACATTAAGTTAGGTTCTAAATTTTGTGTTAATTTTACCATTCCAATATTGCTGGATTTCTCTAATACTTCTTTTACTTTCATAGTTTCAAAACTTTCTGAATCTTTTATGGAAATCCCATTAATTTCATAATAACCACTTTCAGTTTTTACATGTTGGTTTTCGTTTATCATCTCCTCTTCAAATAATATCGACAATATTATTGGTTTAATCGTTGAACCGGGCTCGTATGTATCTGTAACTGCACGGTTTCTTCTTGCATTATCGTCGAATAAATTGTAATTATTAGGATCGTAATTAGGAATATTCGCAATAGCAAGTACTTCACCTGTATTAGGATTCATGATAATACCAGTTGCCGAATTACCTTTGTATTGATTTAATCCTTTTTCTAATTCCTCTTCTAAAATTCCTTGATAGGTTTTATTAATTGTTAGGATTAAATTATCTCCGTTTCTAGCAGGCATCGAAAATTCTTCATTTATTGAAACTGGTTTACCCGTTACATCTCTTTCAATAAACAACAAGCCATTATGTCCGTAAAGAATATCATTGAATTTACTCTCAACTCCTGCCACTCCCTTGTTTTGTTTATTAACATATCCTAAAATATGCGATGCCATACTTCCATAGGGGTAGATTCTGGTATAATCTGATTCTGTTATAAATCCATTAGCAAAAAAATCTCTGAGAAGGATAGCTTTTCCTTTAGAAACTTTTTTCTCTAAGAGTACATTATTTTTTCCGTTCATTATCATGTTTTTGTAATGGCTTTCGCTTTTATTAAAAACTTCGGCAAATCTTTTAATAATTAAATTTCTATCCTTTTCGTATTTCTCTTGTTTAAGCATTTCGCAATCAGCATAAAAGGAAACATCGTCTTTTGTAAAAGCTAGTACCTCTCCATTTCTGTCTTTAATTGACCCTCTTTGTGAAAGTACTTCTATTTTCTTGTTTTGTAAATTCTCAGCATGAAACTTATGTTTTTCATGTTCAACAATTTGAATGGTGAATAGTTTAATTACCAATGCAACAAAACAAAAACAAATTAAAATTATTATTAGTATGGCTCTTGAATTATTCATTTATTCGTTTACAATTTTTACAATACGATTTAATTTATCTTTATCAATGACCAGTATATCCTCAAAAGGTTCGGTTGATTGAATTAAACCTAATTTATTTACAGCAATATATACTATTCTTTCTTGGGTCGATAATTTTTGTATTTCAACTGACAAAATATTTACTTGATTTTCATTTTTATATAATATCTCTGTTAATATTTGTTTTTCCAATGTTAAACTTTTTATTTTTGAAACAATTAAGACATAACCAAGCAAAATAACGAGAGAAATAACAACAATAAACACTGTGTGTATAAAAGTTTTCTTTGTCATAATTTTTTAGCCACTCTTAATTTTGCACTTCTTGCACGGTTATTATTTTTTATTTCTTCGTCTGTTGGCACAACTGGTTTTTTAGTTATTATTTCAATTCGTTTAATTTTGTTGCAATTACAAATTGGTGTCTCAATTGGACAAACACAATCAGAAGCTTCATATTTAAATATATCCTTAATGATCCTATCTTCTAATGAATGATAAGAAAGCAAAACTAACCGTCCGCTCTTCGAAAGTAGATCGATAGATTTTTTCAAAAGTATCTCCAATTCTTCTAATTCATTATTTACATAAATTCGCAATGCTTGGAATATTCGTGAAAGTGTTGAAATTAAAAATCTACTAGGCACACTTTCCTCGACTATTTTTCTTAGGTCAAAAGTCGTTCGTATTGAAGAATATTTCCGTGACTCAACTATCTTTCGTGCAATTAGTCTTGAATTTCTCTCTTCACCAAATTTCCAAAAAATATCTGCCAATGTTTTTTCATCTTGAGTCATAATAACATCAGAAGCTTTAAGCAGAGAACTTTTATCCATTCTTAAATCTAAATCTGAATCAAAACGATAACTGAATCCTTCTTCTAAATTATCCAACTGAAATGAAGAAACACCTAAATCAGCAAAAATCCCATCGATTTTATCCACCAATTCAATTTTTGCAATTTTATCTATATTAACGAAAGAAGTATTGTAAAGGACTACTCGGTCATCATTATGAAATTTAGACTTACAATATTTAAAAGAACTAATATCTTTATCTATACCAATAAGTTTAGAATTAGATTTTATTTTTTTTAATATTTCTTCTAAATGTCCACCGAATCCCATTGTACAATCTACATAAATTCCCGAATTGTTTTGTATCAAGTAATCGATACTTTCATTTAATAAAACGGGAATATGGTTTTTCATTTTTTCCTATTCATTACTTCTTTAGCAATTTCATTGTACGATTTTTCTGAGGAAGAAATATACTCATCATAAATCTTTGGATTCCATACTTCGATTTTTTTTATTGCACCTAGTATGAAAACTTCTTTTTCTATCTTTGCAAATTCAATAAGTTTTTTCGGAATTATTAGTCTGGATTGGGAATCAAGAGTATCTTCAGCAGCTTCTTGAAGAAACATACGCAGGAACATTGCCTCTTGTGGCTCGAATGAATTTAATTCTTCTAATCTGCTTGCAACTAGTTCTTTCCACCTATCAAGAGGATAAATATCAATACATTGAACAGTCCCCCTTGTCATAATATATGTATCGTTAGATTCCTGTGAGACATATTTTCTGAATTTTGCAGGGATACTTATTCGTCCCTTATTATCAATTGAATAATTAAAACTACCGATAAACACAACTACCCCAAAATATTACTTGGATATTCATGGGTATTCGCAACACTTTTACCCACTTGTATGCAAAATAAC
>JAFGPR010000120.1 GCA_016936095.1 Ignavibacteriales bacterium
CTGGTGATACAAATTTTATGCCTGTGATTGGTGAAGTAAAAGTAATTTCACAGGATTTATTGACAACAAAGAAAAATTTGCAAAGAGCAATTAAAGAAATATTAAAATGAATTTACAGGTTTTTTCATGAAAAATAAATTCGATAAAATTAAAAGAACTTCTAATAAAGAGTTAGATAAAATAATTGGAAAACCATTTAAGGTTCTTAACGATGGATTTGTCAGATTAATTGATTATCTAGGTTCAGATTCAGCTATTGTTCAAGCAGCGAGAGTATCCTATGGTTCTGGTACAAAAAAGACAACTGAAGACAAAGGACTTATTCGTTATTTACTAAGACATCAGCATACTTCACCATTTGAAATGTGTGAAATTAAATTACACGTGCGTGTTCCAATGGATACATGGCGTCAGTGGATTAGACATAGAATGGCAAATGTTAATGAATATTCAACCAGATATTCAATTGCGATAGATTCTGCTCTTGAAACCAATGAAGATAAATGGAGACTTCAAGCGAAAATAAATAAACAAGGTAGTGAAGGTTTTCTTGATAGATCAGAAGGAAAAATTCTTACTAAAGAAGAGATCGAATTGCATAAACATTTGAAGGTTGTATACAATAAAAGATTAGAACTTGGGGTGGCACGTGAACAAGCAAGAAAAGATTTACCTCTGTCAACTTATACTGAAGCATATTGGAAAATTGATTTGCATAATCTTTTACATTTCCTTGATTTAAGATTAGAAAAAAATGCACAATATGAGATTAGAAAATATGCAGAAATAATTGGAAATGAAATTGTCGCAAGATGGTGTCCGATTACTTGGGAAGCATTTTGTGAATACCAATTAGGTGGAGTTACTTTTTCAATAACAGAAATGAAAATTCTCAAAGAAATTTACTTGAATAATAAAAAGAAAGTTATTCAAATCGCAAAAGAAATTGGGTGGATAAATCCCGAAGATGCAAAAGTGAGTCGTAACATTGAAAGATTGGAATTTGAAGAAAAATTGAAAATGCTGGGCGTTGAAATAAAGTGGAAGTAATTTGGAAAAAATAATTATTGCTGCTATATCGGAAAATAATGTAATTGGAAAGGATGGGAAATTACCCTGGCAATCAAAAAAAGAATTAAAGCATTTTCGCGAGCAGACTTTTGGTTATCCTATTATTATGGGTAGGAAAACATACGAGGGTATAGGTAAAGAACTTGACGGACGATTAAATATTGTTATTTCAAAAAATAAAAAACTAAACACAAAAAAAGAAAGCATTATTATTTTTAATAATTTTGAAAAAGCAGTAGATTATTGCGAAAAGGAAAATTTCGAAAAGATTTATTTTATTGGTGGAGAAAGTATTTTTCGGGAAGCAATTAAAATTGCTGATAAAATTATTTTGTCAAAATTTTATTACTCAGTCGAGGGAGATAAACTTTTTCCTGAGATTGATCAAAATATTTGGAAATTGGGAAATAAAATAATGAACAATGAGGAGTTTACTGTTAATTACTATATTCGGAAAAACTAATAGAATGGCAGAGCAAAAAATAAAAATACTTCCTGATTATATAGCGAACAAAATTGCAGCAGGAGAAGTTATTCAACGACCTGAATCGGTTGTCAAGGAATTGATGGAAAATTCAATTGATGCAAACTCAGTTTCAATTGAACTAATAATTAAAGATGCGGGGAAAACTTTAATCCAGTTAGTAGATGATGGGATTGGAATGACAGAGGAAGATGCGACCATTTCATTTTACAGACATGCTACTAGTAAAATATCTTCTGTTGAAGATTTGTCATCAATCAAATCATACGGATTTCGAGGTGAAGCATTAAGTTCAATTGCTGCTGTTAGTCAACTAGAAATTAAAACTAAAACGCAATCTGATGATGTCGGTACAGTGATTAGAATCGAAGATAATTCTAATGTGATTAAGCAGAAAGAAGCCGTAGTTAAAGGAACAACAGTAACAGTAAAGAATCTGTTTTTTAATATTCCAGCACGAAGAAAATTTTTGAAATCAAACAATACTGAATTGAAACATATAATTGAAACATTTAAAAGAATTGCTATTAGCCATCCAGAAATAAATTTTAAGTTTTACAATGATGATGATTTAGTCTATGATTTTAGAAAAGGAAAATTAGAAGAAAGAATGCCAGCAGTTTTTGAAAATGATTTTTTTGAGACTTTAATTCCTGTAGAACAATTAACCGAATATTTGAATGTAAAAGGATTTATTGCTCACCCGAATAACACATCAAAAAGTAGGGCAGGGCAATATCTCTACGTTAACAATAGATTTGTAATTAGTAAGTCAATTAATCACTCGATTTACACTGCGTATGAAAACACAATTCAAAAAGGTGAGTACCCTTTTTATGTATTATTTTTGGAGATAGATCCTACTCGATTTGATATAAATGTTCATCCGAGTAAACTTGAAATAAAATTTGATGACGAGAGGAATATATATTCTTTTGTGCATTCAATTGTTAAAAAAGCACTAGCAAGTTACGATTTAGTTCCTAAAACAACTTTGAATGCTTATGATACTAACGGAAGTAGACTGACTTTTTCAAATTATAAAAAAACAGGAACAAATGATTTTAGCGATAGACCATTTTTCCCCTCCAATAATGATAAAAAGAAACCATCTGTTTTTTCTGATGAAGAAATTGATATTTTGTTTGGTTCAATCAACAAAGAAATAAAAATCAACTCTGATGGGCAGAATGTTGAGTCACCATTTAATAATCAATTTAAAGAAGTTTATCACGAACGAGATACAAATTCCGAAGATGATGATGGGACTTTTATAGTTTCACTTCAAAATAAATATATTTTATCTCAGGTGAAAAGTGGTTTGATGATTATTGATCAACACGCTGCACACGAAAGGATTTTATTTGAAAAAGCATTAAAATCTTTTGAAGTAAATCTACCAATGTCGCAACAATTATTATTTCCTCAAAGAATAAATTTAGACCCTGCAGATTATGAATTAATTAAAGATATTGAGTCTTATCTGAATAAACTTGGATTTGAGATAAAATTTTTATCCAAAAACACAATTTCGATTTTGGGAATCCCTTCTGATATTAAATCGGGAAACGAGAAAGAAATTTTATTGGAAATATTAAACGAATATAGATTAAACGAACAGCAAAAATCTTTAGAATTAAGAGATAACATTGCAGCCTCATATGCTTGTAAAGCTGCGATTAAAACAGGAGACAAAATTACGAAACACGAAATGCGTTTGTTGGTTGATCAGCTATTTGCAACTTCATTACCTTATGTTTGTCCGCACGGTCGACCGACAGTAATAAAAATTACAATCGAAGAATTTGATAAACGATTCGGAAGATTATAGTTTACTAAAATGATATACAATTACTTAAAATTAATTCGCGTTTCTCATTGGATAAAAAACTTATTCGTTTTTGTTCCATTGATTTTTTCAAAACATCTTTTTGAATTTGATTATTCATATTATGTTACACTTGCGTTTATTGCATTTTGTATCTGCTCAGGCATAATTTATATTTTTAATGACATTTTTGATATTGAATATGATAAGTTCCATCCGGCTAAAAAGTATAGACCATTACCAAGTGAAAAAATATCTATAAAAAATGCAATAATCTTGATGTTTATTTTGTCAATTGTAATAATTCCAATTTTATTAAATCTTTCATTAAAATTCTTTGTTGTAATATTTGCTTATTTTATTATAAATATTTTTTACACTTTATTTTTAAAGAAAATTGTAATTGTTGATATAATTACAATTGCGATTGGATTTATGTTAAGAGTACTTGGTGGTGCAGCAGTTGTAAATATTTATATTTCTAAATGGTTGATATTATCGACTATATTTATTTCTCTTTTCCTTGCTGTGATGAAGAGGAGATCGGAACTTGTTTCTAATAATAATGAAATTATTACACGAAAAGTATTAGAAAATTATTCAATTGATTTTATTAATCAGGTTGGTGCTATAGTAGCGGCTGGTGTAATAATTTGTTATTCCTTATATTCAGTTGATGCAAGAACGAAAGTTTATTTCGGAACGGAAAATCTTGTCTATACAACATTGTTTGTTATTTTTGGAATTTTTAGGTATATGTATCTGGTCTATCTAAAACAAAAAGGTGAAAGTTCAATAGAGATGATTTTCAAAGACATTCCTCTACTTATTTCTGTAGCATTATATATTATATCAGTAGTGGCAATTATTTATGGAAAATTTAATCTAAATATTTTTAATTAACCATGAACGATATTTTAATATTAATATGTTTAATAATTTTGAGCGGATTTTTTTCTGCGTCTGAACTTGCATTCATCACTGCAGATAAATTAAAATTTGAAATTAAAGCAAGGCAAAAGAAAATTACTGCATTATCATTTAATTATTTTAATAATAAACCAGAAAACTTTTTTTCTACAATTTTAATTTCTAATAATGTTGTGAATATTACATTCGCATCTTTAAGCACAATTTTTCTTTTACAGAATTATCAACTTTCTGATTTAGAAATGCTTGTTATATCATCTTCAATTCTACTTCTATTTGGTGAAATTATTCCTAAAATTCTTGCGCGTGATTTTTCTAATGCATTTATGATTCTTTCAATTATACCATTAAAAATAATTTATTATATAATATTTCCCTTTGTTAAACTTGCTTCTCTGATCTCTAACTCGCTTATAAAACCTACTAGACTTGCAGAAGAAAATAAAATTAAACTATATGACAGAGAAGATTTCCATAGATTATTAGAAGAAGGAAAAATCTCAGGAAATGTTGATTTAATTGAATCAGATTTGATTAAAAAAGTACTTGATTTGGGTGAACAGAAAGTGTATGAGGCAATGACTACTAGAACCAATATTATAGGTGTTGAAATTAATACTCCAATTGACGAGGTTAGAAAAATATTTATCGATTCAGAATATTCCAAACTTCCAGTTTATGAAGAAAGTATGGATCAGGTCAAGGGTGTAATCTTAGCAAAAGATATGTTCAAAAATCCAAAAAGTATTTCTGAAGTTTTACGAGATGTGATTTTTGTTCCGGGCAGTATCAAGAGTCTTGATATGCTTAATCAATTCTTAAACAAACAAGTATCAATTGCTATTGTGTTAGATGAATTTGGTGGAACAGATGGACTTATTACAGTCGAGGATATAATTGAAGAAATGTTCGGTGAAATTCGAGATGAGCACGATACTGACGAAGTAAAAAAAGAGGATATAAAAAAAATTGATGATCAGAATTTTATTTTATCTGCATCAGCGAAAATTGATGATATAAAAGATGAAATTAATATTGAAATAATTGAAGGTGATTACGAAACTATCGGAGGATTTATTACTAGTTATTTAGGTCGTATTCCAAAGGAAAAAGAAATGGTAAAAATTAGTAACTTAAAATTTTTAATTTTAAAAGCAGATAATAAAAAAATTGATAACTTAAAACTTACTATTGAAATTGATTAGCAAACAAATTATTTAAATAAATTTTATGTATCTATGAATAATCAAAAATTTAATAAAATATATTCAACACAGCGAAAGAGAGTAGACAATAAATTTGAAACTCTATTAAAGGGAAAAAGTCCTGCTTCACTTTACCAACCTTGTGAATATATTATTATTGGCGGTGGTAAAAGATTACGTTCATTTTTAGTTATGTTATCAGCATTTGCCGTTGGTGGAAAAATGGACTCAGTATTTAATGCTTCATTATCTGTTGAGTTGTTGCACAATTTCACTCTTGTCCATGACGATATTATGGATAATTCTGATAAAAGAAGAGGGCAACCGACTTTACATAAAAAATATGATGTGAGCACTGCTATTCTAGCGGGTGATAGTCTTATTGCATTAGCTTATAAGTATTTATTGAAGGATTGTCACGACAATAATATTAAAAGAGTTGTTGAAATATTTACAAATGGTGTAATTGAAGTTTGCGAAGGACAGAGTTACGACAAGGAGTTTGAAACTAAAACGAATGTCAACATAAAAGATTATTTGTTAATGATAAAGAAAAAGACAGCAATTCTTTTGCAAACATGTTGCGAGATTGGTGCAGTGTTGGGCAATGGAGATGAAAAAGAAATTAAAGCATTATCAAATTATGGATTGAATCTTGGAATGGCATTTCAGCTTCAAGATGATTACCTTGATATTTTTGGTGATGAAAGTGAATTTGGTAAATCTGTTGGAAGTGATTTAGTAGAAGGTAAGAAAACTTTTTTATTTTTAAAAGCAATTGAAAAAGCTAAAGGAAAAGATTTGGGTTCAATAAAATATATCTTGAAAAACAATGGCATTGAACGAAATCAAATTCCAGAATACAAAAATTTGTATTTAAAATTAAATGTTAATAAAGAAATAGAAAAAGAAATTTCGAAATATACCAAGCGTGCTTTAGGTGCTTTAAAGATTTTACATGATGATAAATCAAAAAATATCTTGATATGGTTGGCTAACCAATTATTAAACAGAAAATCTTGATGTTAGAAAAAAAAGTAAAAATATTAAATAACGCAGGATTGCACACAAGACCAGCTGCGACCATCGTTAAACTTGCGGCAAAATACAAAGCTGAGTTTTTTATATACAAAGATGGTTTTATGGTAAATGGAAAAAGTATAATTGGAGTAATGACTCTTGCGGCAGAAAAAGGCAGCGAATTAATGCTTACTTTTGATGGGGCGGATGAAGAAGAGATTTCAAAAGAAATTGTTGATTTCTTTAACAGAGGGTTTGACGAGGTATAGATGGAGCGAAGTGATAATATTATTAAAGGTATAGCAGCCGCACCCGGCATAACCATTGCGAATGCATATTTGTTTTTTAAAGATGAGGAAATAATTTATGACACTTGTGTGACTGATATCGAAGAAGCAAAGAAAGCATTAGACGAAGCTTTAAACAAATCAAAAAGGGAATTAAGAAAGGTGCTTGCACTGGCTATTGATAAAATGGGTAAAAGTCGTGCTGCAATTTTCGAAGCTCAAATTATGGTACTTGACGATCCTATATTGCTCAATACTCTTTATAAAAGAATAGAAGACGAGAAAAAAATCCCCGAGTATATTGTTAATACGGAATTTTCCAAGTATTTAAAATTAATGAACGAGTCGAAAGAGATTTACATGCTCGAAAGAGCGAATGATATTGAAGACATTAAGAATAGAATTATTAGAAATATTAAAAAGAAAAAATGGTTGTCAAAAATAAGTGAAGATGTAATTGTAGTTTCAAAGAATTTAACACCAGCAGACACAGTATTATTTTCAAGAGCAGATGTAAAAGGTTATGTTACTGAATTCGGTGGTTTAACGTCTCATGCTGCAATTGTCGCTCGTTCCTTACATATTCCTGCTGTTGTTGGTCTACACGAAGCTACAAAAAAAATTCACGATGGTGATCAGATTATCGTTGATGGATTTAAAGGAATTATTATTATTAATCCTGATCCTGAGCAAATTAGAGTATATACAAATAAAATTAAAAAACTATATGAAATAGATTCAGAACTTCTCAAACTAAGAAGTGAACCTGCAATTACTAAAGACGGAAAAAAAATTCAAATTTTGGGTAATCTTGACTTGAATGAGGAATTAGAAATTATTATTCAAAATGGGGCTGAAGGTTTAGGACTTATCCGGACTGAACAGATGTTCACAAATGTAGAGGATTTCCCAAATGAGGAGGAGCAATGTATATTATATTCCGATTTAGCTGAGCGTGTTTATCCCAATCAAATAATAATTAGAACATTTGATATTGGTGGAGATAAAGTGTTACCAACTGATGTCAAGGAAAATAATCCGTTCCTTGGCTGGCGGGGTATTAGAATTATGTTGGATAATGTTGAAATTTTTAAGACACAACTGAGAGCGATTCTCCGTGCAAGCGTGCATAAAAACATCAAAATTATGATTCCGATGATTACTTCATTAATTGAAGTGAAAAAATCAAGAACGGTTATTGATGAATGTAAAATAGAACTACAAAATAAAAATTTACCATTTGATAATAATATCCAAATCGGGGTTATGATTGAAGTTCCTTCTGCTGCTGTTATCATGAAAGATATTTGTAATGAGGTTGATTTTGTAAGTATAGGGACAAACGACTTAATTCAATATCTTTTAGCGGTTGACAGAGGAAATGACATTATTTCAGATTTGTATCAGGAATTTCATCCAGCAGTTATACGAACATTGAAACAAATTATTTCTGAAGGCAAAAAGAATAAAATTCCAGTTGGACTATGTGGTGAGATGGCTGCTGATACTCTTGCTATCCCACTCTTGATTGGATTAGGATTAGAACAATTAAGTGTGTCGGGAGTTGTTATTCCGAACGTAAAAAGTATTATTAGAAATCTTAACTACAAACAGGCAAAAAAATTAGCTGAGCAATGCATCGAACTAAAAACGGAAAATGAAATTAAAAATAAAGTAAAAGAATTCTATCATAAAAATATTATAGATGATTATGAAAATTTCACACAATGAAAATTTGATTAAAAAACTAATTGATAAAAATGATACGAGTAATCAATTTGAAATACTAAAAAAATCCTACGAACAGATTGACTATGCTTGGTCTCAGAAAATTGATAAAGAAAATATTTCAGTTACCAAAATTCAAAATATAATTTTGACAGGAATGGGAGGGTCAGCAGTAAGTGGGGAAGTAGTTTCAAATTTATTTCAAAATAAATTAAAATATCCATTCTCTGTCAATAGAAATTATAATCTACCTGCTTTTGCTAATGAAAATACTTTGCTGATTGCATCTTCATATTCTGGTAATACTGAGGAAACAATTTCTGCAATTAAAGATGGATTGCAGAAGAAATGTCAAATTTATGTAATTACGACAGGTGGTGAAATTGAAAAGATTGCGATGAATAATAATTTGCCAATTGTTAAATTACTACAAGGATATCAACCTCGATATGCGTTGTGGATAAATCTTATTTCAGCATTGAAATTGTTTCAGGAATTGAATCTTATTTCAAATATTTCTAATCTGATTGAAAAAGTCAAGCAACTTATAAAAAGTAAAGCAGATGAATATTCAAGTGAGAAAAATATTGCCTTAGATTATGCAATTCAAATACTTGGTTTCATTCCTATTATTTATGCAGTTGATGGAACGACATCGGTTGTTGCATCGCGGTTTAAAGCACAACTGAATGAAAATTCTAAAATTCATTCTTATTATAATTTGTATCCAGAATTGAATCACAATGAAATAATTGGTTGGGAAACACAAAACGAAAAGAGACTTAATTCCAAGGTTATTTGCATTACAGATAAAAGCTATCATCCAAAAGTTAAAAAACGAATTATAATTACGAATGATTTAATTAATAAAGCAAACACAGAGGTCATTCAAATCAAAAGTAATGAGTCAGAATTTGAAATAAGATTATTTGATTTAATTTACTTGACAGATTGGATCTCATATTATCTTGCAATTATCAGAAATTACGATCCATCGGAAATTGAATATATAAATTTTTTAAAAAAGAAATTGTCGGAATAAAAAGTGCTTAAATTTAGAAAAATGTTTTGTATTGTTTTTATCTTATTCTTAATTGTCAGTATATCCAAGAGCAGAAGCCAAAGTTTTCTTGAAGAACAAAGAAGCTATTCAAAAGTAAAGCTAGCTTTCGATGAAAAGGAAAACGACTTATTACTCGAAATTTCTCAGCTGGGAATTAATAATAACTCATTTGAAATATTTTTAAGAGCATTTAAAAAAGAAAAAATCTTAGAAGTATGGATAAAAAATAAAACTGATGAATTTTACACTCTTTTTAAAAAATATGACTTCTGTTCATTCTCGGGCGATCTTGGTCCGAAAAGAAAAGAAGGTGACTTACAAATTCCTGAAGGGATTTATTTCATCAACCATTTCAATCCACTGAGTAGTTTTTTCCTTTCACTTGGGATAAATTATCCCAATGAATCGGATAAAATTCTTAGCGATCAAGAAAGACCTGGTGGTGAAATCTATATACATGGTGGTTGTGCAACTATCGGTTGTATCCCCATCACTGATGATAGGATAAAAGAATTATATATTCTTGCGGTATTAGCAAAATCATTTGGACAGAATAAAATTTGTGTTCATATTTTCCCGACAAAGTTGGAAAGACAAAATTATTTGATTTTAAAAATTCAAAATCTTTTCAAAAAATCATTATGCGAATTTTGGGACAACCTAAAACCAATTTATTTATATTTTGAGGAGAACAAAAAAATACCCCAAACTAAGGTCCAATCAAATGGTAAATATATTATTGAGTAAAATTATTCGGAGTATAAATGTTAATCTACAATACGCTTATTAAAAAGAAAGAAGAATTTAAACCCATTAATCCACCAAATGTAACAATGTATTCTTGTGGACCTACTGTTTATAATTATTTTCATCTTGGTAATGCTCGGACATTTATTATGTCAGATATTATTCGGAGATATCTTGAATATAAAGGTTATAAAGTGAAGTATGTACAAAATATTACTGATATAGATGATAAAATAATTAAAAAAGCAAATGAAGAAAATACTACAACAGAAAAAATTGCTTGTAAATATACTTCAGCTTTTTTAGAAGATATTGAAAAAATGAATGTTAAAGTAGCAACAGTATATCCAAAAGCAACTGAACATATTACGGAAATGATTGATTTGATAAAAAAATTAGAAATAAAAGGTGTTGCATATAATGTAAAGGGTAATGTATTTTATGACGTTTTCAAATTTCCTGGGTACGGAAAACTTAGCGGAAAGAAAATTGAGGAATTGGAATCTGGTGCTCGCGTCGAAATAAATGAAGAGAAGAAGAATCCCTTGGATTTTTCATTGTGGAAAAAAGCCAAAAAAGGCGAACCATATTGGGAAAGTCCCTGGGGAAAGGGAAGACCGGGTTGGCATATTGAATGTTCCGCAATGAGTTTGAAACACCTCGGCAAAACAATTGATATTCACGCTGGTGGGAATGATCTAATCTTCCCACATCATGAAAACGAAATTGCACAAAGTGAGATGGCAAACGAAAAGCCATTTGTCAATTACTGGATTCATTTTGGTTTCTTGAATATTAGAAAAGAAAAAATGTCAAAATCACTTGGTAATTTTTTCACTGCTCGTGAGATTTTTTCAAAATATCCTTATGGTATTATCCGTTTATTCTTTTCGCAATCTCATTATCGTGGTCCATTGGATTATGATGACACTCTGTTATCATCAGTAGAAAAAGGACTTGAGAAAATAACTAACCTCATTGATGAGTTGAAAAAGCAAATTGAAAAATCTGATCAAAATGGTATCGTTCCAGATTTTAATTTAAGCGATTACAGGAAAGCATTTGAAACAGCAATGGATGATGATTTTAATACACCTCAAGCAGTTGCTGTAATTTTTGATTTTGTGAGAGATGTGAATAAAGTTCTATCTTCAGATACTAATATAGCAAAATCATTTTTTCAGGATGCAATTAAATATTTAAAAGATACAACACAAAATGTATTAGGAATTATAAATTTAGAGCAAGGTGAAAAAGTGGAGAATATTGATTTGTTGAACGACTTGATTAATGTTTTAATTTTAATCCGCCAAAAGGCCAAAGAAGAAAAACTTTATGCATTTGCTGATGAAATAAGAGATAGATTGAATGAAATAGGAGTTATCCTTCAAGATGGAAGAGATGGGACAGATTATAAGATCAAAAAGAAGAATTAGAAAAGTAAAATGAAAAGTATAACAAGAATTTCAATTTTATTTATTCTATTACCTTATATGATTTATTCTCAGGGGAGTGCTGGTTCAAAGGCAAATTATGAATTTCGTTCGTTGATTGATATGCAATCAGCTGGTGTTTTAACAAAGGGCAATGTAGGAGTTTCAATTTATTCAATGAGCAATGGTGTTTTAATTACAACATTAGAAGCAGGGATATTCGATGATTTTAATATAGGTTTATCTTATGGTGGCTCAAATATAATCGGTACAGGCAAAATTGAATTGTATAAAATGCCTGGTGCGCTTATCAAATACAGAATTATAAATGAATCTTTCTTTTTTCCTGCAATTGCTTTTGGTTTTAATTCGCAAGGCAAAGGAAATTATATTGATTCGCTTAACAGATATGAGATAAAGTCGAAAGGTTTTTATGCTTCGTTTTCAAAAAATTTTCAAATGCTTGGTTTCTTTAGTATTCACGGTTCTGTAAATTATTCTTTAGAAAATGAAGATGACAAAAATGTTAATTTTTCTGTGGGATTAGAAAAAACTATCGGAGAACGTATTTCTTTTATTGTTGAATATGATTTCGCACTTAATGATAATTCGGAAAATTCTTTAGGTAAGGATAATGGTTATTTGAACCTTGGATTGAATTGGTCAATAGAACAAGGTATCACAATTGGTGTTAATGTAAGAAATCTTTTAAAGAACAATAAAAACAACTTATTTAGAGCAGATAGAGCAATTTTTGCTGAATACATACAACCAATTTTCTAATGTTCATTTTTATATACATCTACAATAATAATAGACATTTCTTATACCAAAATCTGACTAAATTGAATAATATTACTTAATTATTTAGGCATAATTTTTGCAATTTTATATTGAATTTAATGGAGGAGCACAAAAATGAAAAAGTTTAATCTAATTATCATTACGGTTGTATTATTCGCGTTTACTGGCTGCTATACAAAATTTTTAGTAACCGAGCGTGAATATGTCAAAGTTAAACAATATGAACCACAGCAGGAAGAGGAAATTTATTACGAAGAGGAACAAATTGTTTATGATGATTCAACTGAATATTATTATGAGGAAGATCCAGATGTAGTAGTCTATGAATATTATTATGACGACTATTATCCTATTTACCACAGATACTATTGGGGATATTATCCAACTTATTATTATGATTATTGGTATAATCCATATTGGTATTCTAGTTGGTATTGTTGGGATTGCTGTTGGGGTTGTTATAGTTGGTACTGGCCTTCATATCATTACTGGTACTGGCCAAGCTATTGGTATGATTGGGGTTATTATGGTGGTTATTATGGAGATTATTATGATTATGGATATAATTATAATTCAAATAAATATAGGACCCATTATACTAGTTTAAGAGATAATGGTGATAGAAAATATACGACACGGACACGGGATAACACAGAAAAATATACTGATTATGATACCAAAACATCAAATAATAGAGATTTAACCAGTAAAACGAATACTAAAACGACTACTACTCGAGATTATACAACTAAAACAAACAAAACAACTGATAATACAAAAACAGACACACGGAATAATAGTTCGAGAAATTATACAACTACTAAAACAACACGTAATAATGAAAACACAAAAAAGAATACAACAAAAACTCTTCAAAATAAAACTAATACTACAACTCGAGATTATAAGACTAATACCAAAAAAACCACAAATTTTAATGATACTAAAAAGAAGTTAGATTATAATAAGACAACATATCGAAATAACACAAATAATAATTCGAATAGTAATTACAATAACAATAAAACAAACCGTAGTTACGATAATTCAAAAACCTATACAAATAAAAATTATTCTAACTATAATAGTAATTATAATAACAATAAGAGTTCTTATAACAATAAGAGTTCTTATAACAATAAGAGTTCTTATAACAATAATAGTTCTTATAATAATAAGAGTTCGTATAATAATAGTAGTAGTAATAACCGAAGCAGTAACAATACCTCAACGAGAAATTCAGGTTCAAGAAGATAATGAAATATTTCAATAAAATATTATTGATTATTTTTCTCTTAGTTTTTATTCTAATCGGCTGTCATCCTAGATATGCGGTTTATAATAATTATTATATAGAAGATCCAAGACCTATTGGAGAACCAATTAGACCGACTGATAGGCGGGTCATAAGGCTACCGATTGAAAGACCGATCGAACCAGTAATTGTTTATAAACCAGTAAATGTTATTGAAAAGCCTGTGGAAATAATGCATAGTACACCATTACGCGATAATATTGGTGATAGAAAGTATGAAGAGAAGAATGAAACAATAAAAGATAAAGAAGAAAAGAAGGACGATTCAAAGAAACATCCATCACCATTAAGAGATAGTGGTCTGAGGCGATAAATGAAAAATAAATTAAATATCTTGATATGTCTTATTCTGTTTGGTGTTTTATTCCTTCTGTCAGGTTGTTATACAAAATTCAATTTGTATAATGATGACGAAGAATATTACGATTCTTATGGACCTTATTATCCACCATGTCCACCAGAACCATATTATCCACCTTATGTAGGACAATATGATGATAATTCAGGTTCAACCAATACTAATTACCAGGAAACTCATTCAACCCATTACAGGGATAATACAGGGGAAAGGAACCCTTCAAACGAAAATACTACAACTCGAAATGATTCAGAGCAATCAAATAAAGAAGATAATAATTCAACAACAAGAAATAGTGGAGAAAGAAATCCTTCAAGGAGATAACTATGGAAAAGAGTAATAAACTCGTAATATTTTTAGGGCTAATATTTTTTACAAACTTATTATTTGCCCAAAACTTCGTTGACGCAATTAGATTATCTGAACCGGGTATAGGTTCAAATGCCCGTGCACTTGGAATGGGCAATGCTTATATTGCATTGAGCAATGATTTCAGTGGTACATTCTTTAATCCAGCAGGACTGGGACTTGTCCGATATGGTGAGTTAGTTGGAAGTCTGAATTACAATTCTTTTAACAACAAAAGCACTCTCTATAATAATACTACTAATTTTTCAAACAGTAATACTGAATTAAATCAATTTGGACTTGTTCTACCTTTTCCTGTTGAGCAAGGAAGTTTAGTCTTTTCATTTGGTTACAATAATAATAAAGACTTTAATAAAGCAGTAAAATTTGATGGATACAATCCAAACGATCATTCTATGATACAAGACTTGACTTCTTACAATGATGATCTTGCTTATGAATTAGCTGTGAGTTATGCTGGAATATCAAGTGATGAAACAATTATTCATGGACAATTAAATCAATCGGGTTCAATGTTAGATAAAGGTGGAATTACCACCTGGACTTTTGGAACTGCAGTAGAAGTAGCTCCGAATGTATATATTGGTGGGACTTTAGATATTCTTGGTGGTACTTATAAAAAAGAAAAAGAATATTATGAAGATGATATTTATAATGTATATGATAATACTACTTTAACAGATCCGACACTTCCTGAAACAGCTGATTTTCAAACATTCTTTTTAAATGATGTTTTGGATTGGACTTTGTCAGGATTTGATTTTAAACTTGGCTTTTTAACCACAGTAAAAGATTTATTAAATCTTGGTTTAGTTATAAAATTCCCTAGCAATTATTCAATTGAGGAAAATTATTTTATTGATGGTTACGCTGATTTTGCTGCAACAAGATTTATACTTTCTGAACCTTACGATGTTACTATAGAGTATGATATTAAAACTCCTTTTGAATTTATGGGAGGTGTTGCATTTAATATTATGGGTATTGCTATAATATCTGGCGATGTTTCTTATATTGATTATACGCAGATGGAATTTACTGAAGGATTAACCCCAACTGATATAAGTCAGAATAATAAAGAAATAAAACAATACACTAGAGAAGTATTGAATTTATCTGCTGGTGCCGAAGTAACAATCCCTAATACCAGTTTAAGTATACGAGGTGGGTTTATGTATAGACCTTCACCTTATTTTGATGATCCATCAAAATATGATAAAAAATATATTACAGCTGGTGTAGGATATGTTGCTGGGGGTTCTATTGCTTTGGATTTCGCATTTGCACGTGGTTGGTGGGAAGATTTCGGTGATAATTACAGTTCAAATTTATCTCGTAATTACCAGACGATTACAGTTAATAATTTTACATTTACATTAACATATATGTTTTAATAGATTGTGCTTACTCTAAAAGGGATTTTTGC
>JAFGPR010000121.1 GCA_016936095.1 Ignavibacteriales bacterium
TGAGGATTTAACAGAAAAAATATTTTCTTTACAAAAAAGAAAAGTTATAATATTTGAAAACTTTCATAAATTATTTTTAAGAACGGTCGAGGGGTTTGAAGCATTACATTCGTTCTGCGAGTTATTATCTTTAGTGGATGAAAAACTATTTTTAATAATTTCATGTAATAAATTTGCTTGGTATTATTTTGATAAGGTAATGAATATAAGTGACTACTTCACACATTGTGTGGAATTAGAACAATTGTCAAAAGAAAAGGTAAAAGATATAATATTTTTAAGAAATAATATTAGCGGTTACCCACTAAAATTTTTACCTACAAAGGAAGATCTTATTTCAAGAAAATTTCAGAAAGCAAACGAGAAAGAAAGACAAGATATTCTTTGTCAGAATTATTTTAAGAAATTAAATTCTATCGTTAAAAGTAATATTAGCTTAGTTCAATTATTTTGGTTGCGTTCACTCGAATTGGATGAAAATAATACTCTTCAAATAAAATCACTTGAAGAAATTGACTTTTCATTTCTACAAACATTGAGTGAAATTAAATATTTCACACTTATGACTTTTTTACAACATAATAATTTATCTGTAGAAGAGCATTCAAAAATATTTCATCTGACGATTGACGAAAGTAAACTAATTTTACTAGCATTACAGGATGATGGAATTTTAATTAATAAAGGTAATCAGTTCGAAATAAATTTTATTTTGTACCATCATATAATTCATTTATTACAAAACAAAAATATTATTCATTAAAAAATGAAATTAAATAAAAATATCGCCTTAATAATTTTTCTTTTCACTGCAACTGTTTTTTGTCAGGAAATTAACACAACAAGAGATGCAACCAGCATAATTGATACCAACAATTCAAAAATATCAAGAATTCTATTTCTAATTGATTCAACAATCATTAACAAATTTAAATTTGATACAACGCAATCAGTAAGTGATACAATCTCTTCTGATTCAACTTTGAATAAGTTTATAAGAATAGCTGATAGCATAAGGTTTCATTTTATATCAGAAATAAAAGTCCCGCAAATACATGAAAGTATAATTGAAAAATCGAATAATTCAAATATTGTCAAAAAAGAAATTACTAAAGCGATTATTCTAATGAATTCACATTTATTGACAAAATATTTTATAAAAGAATTGGTTGAAGTAAAATTAAAGCCTGATACCGTATTTTTTATGCATGATAGTTCAAAGATAATCACGGATACTACATCAATCTTTTTTAGGAAAGATGTTACAAAAAAGGATGAGCAGGATACAACAAAGACTTCAATAATAACTCCACCGCTTACACTTGAAAATATTTTTTCTCTTAAAAAAATTATCTGGGCAATCATATTCTTTATTATTGGATACTACATCCTAAAATTAATTACAACTCTTCTGACAAAAATCTCCGAAAAAAGTATAAAATATAGAATCTTTTTCAAAGGATTAATTCCTATTATTCGTATATTAGGATGGACGGCTATCCTTTCAATAATTGTCATTGGAATTTTTGCCCCTCCTATCGAAACAATAATACTAATAACCGGATCATTTGGAATTGCCTTGGGTTTTTCTGCACAAGATATATTAAAAAATATTTTCGGCGGCATTATGATATTATTCGACAGACCGTTTCAAGTTGGTGATAAAATTCAAGCAGGCGGATACTATGGTGAAGTTATTAGTATTGGATTGAGATCAACTAAAATTATTACTCCGGATGATTCCAAAGTAAGCATACCAAATGGCGAAGTAATGATGCAATCAATTTCAAATGTAAATTCTGGTGAAGCAAATTGTCAGGTGGTTGCTGAAATATTTTTACCAATAAACATAAATACTGATGAAGTTAGAAAGATTGCACTGAAAGCAGCACAAGTTTCCCGTTATGTTTATCTTAATAAACCAATCGTTGTTAATTTTAAAAATGAAATGTATGAACAGAGACCTGTATTAAAAATGCGATTGAAAGCTTACGTACTTGATATAAGATACGAATTTCAATTTATGAGCGAGATGACAGAGATTACACTTAAAGAATTATTCGATAGAAAATTACTTAACAAAGATTCTTTCCTTGGATTGGAGTAAATTATCTTGATAGTTCAGTTTTCAATAATTGATATTCTATTAATTGTTGGAATTATCCAAGGGTCAATATTAATTATTGTACTTTATTTTAACAAAAAAGGAAATAAAAGGGCGAATAGATTTCTATCAATTTTTATTTTTTGTTTTATATTGCTAACAATCGGAGACGTTTTAACTACAACAAAACTATTGTATTATTATCCTCATTTTCTTCTTGTTTTTGATCCGTTAATATTTGCTCTTGCACCACTGAGTTACTTTTATGTTAAATCTCTGACGAACAAGAATTGGAGTTTTAATCTTATCTCTTTTATCCATTTTATTCCAGCTATACTTTTATATTTGATATTCTCAACAGTATATTTAGAAAATTTCGAGATAAAACAAGACCTTATAATAGATTCATACACCAATTATGATAACAGTACAAATTATTTTTTAATGACAGCGGTAATCCAAAGTCTAATTTATCTATTGCTTAATTTAAAAATGATTAA
>JAFGPR010000122.1 GCA_016936095.1 Ignavibacteriales bacterium
CAACTTATACTTTCTTTTATACACCAGGTAAAACAACAAAATCTGCAGCGCATGTCCGTGATGCGATAGATTATAAAAGGATAATGATAGTGGTGGTGGTGGCTCTTACTCCTGCTGTCTTAGTTGCATTATACAACACAGGATTACAAGCAAATATAAACATTTCAAAGTTTGGTGAAGCGGTTGCATTTGGATGGCAACCGGATTTTATGCTGACATTAGGAATTAGTTTTGATCCTTCAAGTGTATTCTCTAACTTTTTCTTCGGTGCATTATATTTCGTTCCAGTCTATATAATTACGGTTGCAGTCGGCGGATTTTGGGAAGTCATTTTTGCTGTTGTTCGGAAACACGAAATACACGAAGGATTTTTTGTAACAAGTCTCCTCTTTCCAATGATATTACCACCAACAATTCCTTATTGGCAAGTTGCAATTGGAATTTCATTTGGAGTGGTAATTGGCAAGGAAGTATTTGGTGGTGTTGGAATGAATATCCTCAATCCTGCATTAACGGGAAGAGCATTTTTATTCTTTGCTTATCCAGCACAAATATCAGGAGATAAAGTTTGGCTCGCAGTAGATGGAATTAGTCAAGCAACACCTCTTGCTCAATTATCTTCTTCTGTAATTGAAAATTTTCCAACCTGGTGGGATTCCTTTATAGGATTTATTCCTGGCTCAATGGGGGAAACATCTGCGTTGGCTTGCCTTATTGGTGCAGTAATTTTAATTTTTTCTGGTATCGGTTGTTGGCGAATTATGCTGAGTATAATTATCGGTGCATTAGGTATGACTTTGCTGTTTAATGCTGTTGGAAGTTCTACTAATCCAATGTTCGGCGTTGGACTTGAATGGCATTTTGTTCTCGGTGGATTTGCGTTCGGGACAGTATTTATGGCAACTGACCCTGTAAGTGCGGCAGTTACAAATAAAGGAAAATACATTTACGGTTTGTTAATTGGATTTTTGGTTATAATGATTCGAGTACTGAATCCTGCTTATCCTGAAGGAATGATGCTTGCTATTTTATTCGGAAATGTATTTGCACCAATCATTGATAAAATTTTCATTAATGCAAACATTAAGAGGAGACGATATGGCTATGTCAAACGATAGTATAGTTAAAATTTTCCTCGTTACTCTTGGAGTGTGTGTTGTTTGCGCAATACTTGTTGCAACAACTACAGTAACACTTAGAGAAAGACAAGAAGTAAATAAGCAATTAGATAAAATCGAAAATATTTTATCGGTTAGTGGATTGGAATATAACAAACAAAATATTTTCACAGTATACGATGATAAAATAAAACCACTTATTATTGAACTTGAAACAGGTGAGGAGATTCAAAAATCACAATTTAATAAAGATTTAAATATCGAAAATTTTAATATAAAAAAATTATCAAACCATAGTAAATATGGAAAATCAATCTCCCCTACTCATGATTTAGCAAATATAAAAAAAATGCCGAAATATATGTTGATTTATCTTGTAACTGAAAACGATGAACTTAAGAAATTAATTCTTCCTATTTATGGAAAAGGTTTGTGGTCAACATTGTATGGATTCATTGCTATTGATGGAGATTTGAAAACAATAACTGGTTTGACTTTCTATGAGCACGGAGAGACACCGGGACTTGGCGGCGAGGTTGACAATCCAAGATGGAAACAAATTTGGGCAGGTAAAAAAGCATTTGATGATAATTGGAATTTAAAAATTGAAGTTATCAAAGGAAAAGTAGATAAATCGAGCGAAGAGGCAATTTATCATGTTGATGGCCTTTCTGGTTCAACCTTGACAACAAGAGGAGTTGATAACCTTGTTAAATTTTGGCTTGGTGAAAATGGTTACGGTCCTTATTTCCAAAAATTAAGAGAGAAATTAAATGGGCAAAATTAAAAAAGTATTGTTTGACCCTATTTTTAATAATAATCCAATTGCTTTGCAGATACTTGGAATTTGTTCAGCTCTTGCTGTAACTTCAAAGTTGGAAACATCAATTGTCATGGCTTTAGCAGTTACTGCAGTAACTGCTATCTCAAGTTTCGCGGTTAGTCTTATCCGGGATCATATTTCAAGTAGCGTAAGAATAATAATAGAAATGACAATAATTGCCTCGCTTGTGATTATTGCAGATGAAGTAATTAAAGCATTTGCATATAATATCAGTAAACAATTATCTGTTTATGTTGGATTAATAATTACAAATTGTATTGTTCTTGGAAGAGCAGAAGCCTATGCATTAAAAAATCCTCCAATGATGAGTTTGCTTGACGGAATAGGCAATGGCCTTGGTTATTCTTTCATCTTATTATTTGTTGGGTTCTTCCGTGAATTATTTGGCTCCGGAAAATTATTGGGATACACAATTTTCGCATTAGAAACTGATGGGGGATGGTATCCAGCAAATGGATTATTCCTTTTATCGCCAAGTGCATTTATAATAATTGGTCTGCTGATTTGGGCAATAAGAACTTGGAAACCGGATCAAGTGGAGGATAACTGATATGTTAGAACATCATATAAGCTTGTTTGTCAAATCAATTTTTATTGAGAATATGGCACTTGCCTTTTTCTTGGGTATGTGTACATTCTTGGCTATTTCAAAAAGAGTCGACTCTGCTATCGGATTAGGTATTGCGGTTATAACCGTTCAAGCGATAACAGTTCCTGTTAATAATTTAATTTATCATAATGTATTGAAAGAAGGTGCATTAAGTTGGCTCGGGTTACCTAATCTTGATCTATCGTTCTTAAAATTGCTTGCATTCATCGGTGTAATTGCAGCAATGGTCCAAATACTTGAAATGATATTGGATAAATTCTTCCCAAAACTATATAACACGCTTGGAATCTTTCTTCCTTTAATTACTGTAAACTGTATCATTCTCGCAGGTTCACTTTTTATGGTAGAAAGGGATTATACATTAGGTGAGAGTGTAACTTATGGTTTCGGGTCGGG
>JAFGPR010000123.1 GCA_016936095.1 Ignavibacteriales bacterium
AAAAATTGTAAGTATAAAATATCAGAGAATTCAAAGACACTTATGGATGTATCCATTTGCTGAAAAAGGAATTATTAGTTTTGATGATAAATTTTATCCAAATAAATTATTCGTTTGTAAAACCGATACGATTCTATGCTTATATGAGCCTTGATTAATATATAACCAATGGGGTGCATATTACACATTTACAATAGAAATAATTGATTGCAAGAGGTATTATTACGTGAAAGATCACCTTGGTAACATTCGCCAAACCGTTGATGAAAATGGCGTAATAATATCAGCACAGGACTATGCCCCGTATGGTGAAGTGATAAGAAGCTATAACAACGCAGATGCAAATGACAAGTATAAGTTTACAGAGAAGGAAAGAGACAAAGAAACGAAATAGTCATTCAATGATTTATATACTTTCTGAAATTTCACCGGAATATAATTTCTGGATTTTATTGTCAACTTTTAGTAATAGAAACCCCTCATCATCAATATCTTCAAATATTCCGATTATTTGTTCGTTATTAATTGTAATTTGTATCCTTTCGCCGAGATACAGACATTTTTCTTTCCAGTTGTATATAATCTTATTAGGTTCCTTTTTAGCAATTTCAAGTAATTCCTCATATTGGTTTAATATCTCGCTCAATATTTTTTCCCGGCTGACTTCTTTCTTTACCTCGATTCTAATTGAGGTGGGAGATAAGTTATCCATGAATGGAAAGTGTGTTTGATTTATGTTAATCCCAAAACCAATAATAATTTTTTTTATTCTGTCACCAGAAGAAATGGATTCTAAAAGTAATCCTGCAACTTTTTTATTTGAAATTAAAACATCATTAGGCCATTTTAATTTTGCAGGTAACTGAAATAAATTTTCAATAGCATTTGCTATTGCTAGCCCTGCACAAAGATTAAAAAAATTTACATTTATTTTTGAGATATTATCAGAAATCAAAATTGAAAATGTCAGGTTCTTTCCTCTTTCGCTTACCCATTTTCTTTTCATTCTTCCTCGTCCGGCTGTCTGTTGTTCAGCTAAAATAACCGTTCCATCTTGATCATACTTCTCATTATTTAATAATATCGAATTTGTCGAATCAACTTCATCTATGTAATAAAAACTTTTACCAATAAATTCAGTTTCCATTCTGATATCAAAATCTTCAAAATTAAATAACATAAATCCTCATTCTTTTATTGCAAATATAAATTTTAAACTGATAATAAGATTATAAAAACAGTTTTTAATTCACAATAATTACAAAACTTTTATAATACCAAAAACAAACATTTAATATTGTTTTAATCATCTTTCTATGAATTATAAAACCAGATTCTTTTAGTTATCTTAAGCAAAATATTTCCTTTTTCCAAAAATATTTTATTATTTTCTTTTTTAATTTTACTAATCTTAAAAAAGTGACATTATGTAAAATGTTTTGCCATTTTCAATAAAAATATGTCATTATGGCATATTTATTCCAATTATGTCAGATATACGAAAAACATTCAAATCCTTATAACTTATTTATTTATAATATGTTACAGTGTTTTTTATTTTGGCACATTTGTTGAAATAGAAAGGTAAAAATATTTAACAAAATGGAGGATAAAGAAATGACTTTAATGAAATTTGAACCTATCAGAGAGATGGAATCTCTTCATGAAAGATTCGGTAGAATGTTCGAGAACTTTCCGTTTTTAAGTTCTAATTTTACTGAAAATTTTTCACCTCGTATTGATATTTCAGAAACAGATGACAAGATAGTTATTGAATCTGAAATTTCTGGACTAAAGAAAGAAGATCTTAAAATTACACTTCAGGATAATATCATTACTATAGAAGGTGAAAAGAAAAAAGAATCTGAGGATAAAGGAAAAACCTACATACGAAACGAAAGAATATTTGGTTCTTTTAAAAGATGTTTTACATTACCAACTGAAGTAGATAATGAGAAAGTTGATGCATCTTTTGAAAATGGCATGCTTAAAATTGAATTAACTAAGAAAGAACCGGTACCAATTAAAACAAAAGAAATTAAAATTAAATAATTAAATTATTAAAAAGATGGTGGGACATGCTCCCACCATCAAATAATTATTGGAGAATAATAATGGGAAAAATTATAGGAATTGACTTAGGAACTACTAATAGTTGCGTATCTGTTATGGAAGGTAACGAACCAGTTGTAATACCAAATTCAGAAGGGGGAAGAACGACTCCTTCAGTTGTTGCATTCACAAAAAATAATGAAAGATTAATTGGACAACCAGCCAAAAGACAGGCGGTTACGAATCCGAAAAACACTGTATTTTCTATTAAAAGATTTATGGGTAGGAAAATAGCTGAAGTCCAAAATGAAATAGCTGAAGTTCCTTACCAGGTTGTCGAAGGACCTAACAATACAGCCCGCGTAAAAATTGAAGACAGATTATATTCGCCACCAGAAATAAGTGCGATGATACTTCAGAAAATGAAAAAAACCGCTGAGGATTATCTCGGTCAGGAAGTTAATGAAGCTGTGATTACTGTTCCAGCATATTTTAATGATTCACAAAGACAGGCAACTAAAGATGCTGGTGAAATTGCAGGACTTAAAGTTAAAAGAATAATTAATGAACCAACTGCAGCTGCACTTGCTTATGGATTAGATAAAAAAAATAAAGACCAATTGATTGCTGTTTTCGATTTCGGTGGTGGGACTTTTGATATTTCCATTCTTCAACTCGGAGATGGAGTCTTTGAAGTAAAATCTACAAATGGTGATACTCATCTTGGTGGTGACGATATTGATCAAATTTTAATAAATTATTTGGCCGATGAATTTGTAAAACTCGAAGGAATAGATTTACGCAAAGATCCTATGGCTTTGCAAAGATTAAAAGAAGCAGCAGAGAAGGGAAAAATTGAACTTTCATCTTCAATGCAAACTGATATTAATTTACCTTTTATTACAGCTACTCAAGATGGTCCAAAACATTTGAATATCAGTTTAACCCGTGCAAAATTTGAACAACTTATTGATACATTAGTTCAGAGAACTGTTGCACCTTGTGAAAATGCAATTAAAGATGCTGGTGTTACCCGTGAAAAAATAAATGAAGTGATCCTTGTTGGTGGTTCAACTCGTATTCCAAAAGTACAGGAATTAGTAAAGAACTTATTTAACAAAGAACCTCAT
This sequence comes from Ignavibacteriales bacterium, assembly GCA_016936095.1. GTDB lineage: Bacteria > Bacteroidota > Ignavibacteria > Ignavibacteriales > Melioribacteraceae > JAFGPR01. Next base: position 3,183 of record JAFGPR010000123.1, read on the forward strand.
AAAGGTGTTAATCCTGATGAAGTTGTCGCTGTTGGTGCTGCTATTCAAGGTGGTGTATTAGCAGGTGATGTTAAGGATGTTCTTCTTCTTGACGTAACTCCTTTATCTCTTGGTATTGAAACCTTAGGTGGAGTTATGACTAAATTAATTGAATCTAATACGACAATTCCAACTAGCAAAAGTGAAGTATTTACAACTGCTGCAAATAATCAACCATCGGTAGAAATTAATGTCCTTCAAGGTGAAAGACCAATGGCTGCGGATAATAAAACTCTTGGTCGATTTCATCTTGATGGAATTCCACCTGCACCGCGTGGTATACCTCAAATAGAAGTTACATTCGATATTGATGCTAATGGTATATTAAACGTATCCGCAAAAGATAAAGCAACCGGAAAACAGCAAAGCATTAGAATAACATCTTCAAGTGGATTGAATAAAGATGAAATTGAAAAGATGAAACGTGAAGCAACTGAACATGCTGCAGAAGATAAAATGAAAAAAGAATCCGTCGAAACAAAAAATTATGCTGATAATTTAGTATTTAATACTAAAAAGCAAATTGAAGAAATGAAAGATAAAATTACTGAAAGCGATAAGAATATTTTGGAAAGTGAAATCAAGAAAGTCGAAGATGCTATTACAACAAACAGCACTGAAACAATTAAAAGTGCAACAGATAGTTTGACAAAAGCATGGAATGAAATTGCTCAAAGATTATATCAACAAACTGGTGGTCCACAAGATACTGGAAATGAACAAAGTACTTACAACAAAGAAGAAAATGAGTTTAATAAAAAAGAAAGTAATCAAAACACAAGCGAAAAAAATGATGGCAAAGTAGAAGATGCCTCTTATGAAGTAATTGATGATGATAAAAAATAAAATACAGGAGAAAAAAAATGTCAGAAAAAAATAACATAGCAGTAGAAGAAAAAGACGTTTGGCAGGAAGCCCTAGAAAATGAACCTTGGGTTGCTCCAATTATTGATATCTATGAAACAACAGATGATTTTCAAGCAATATTAAATATGCCGGGTGTCAGCAAGGAAAATGTCAAACTTAAAGTTGAAGAGAACAATTTAATTATAATGGGAAAAATCAATCTTGCCGAGGTAAGAGAAAGAAATTACGTCCTGAATGAATCAGAAATAGGTAATTACTACCGAAGATTAAAAATTTCTGATTTAGTTGATGTCGAGAAGATTGATGCAACAATGGAAAATGGGCAATTGAAAATCAAACTTCCAAAACATGAAAGAGTCAAACCAAAAAATATTTCAATAAAGTAAAAACATTTTCAGAAGAGGCTGTAAAATAAATAACAGCCTCTTTTATTTTCTTATAACTTCTAAGAATATCTGCGAAAAATGTTAATCATTTAACTATTTAATTTCCAATAAATTACATAGAAAATAATAATTTGTTTTTGCTTGACATTACTTTATTGGTTACGTATTTTCGCAACCGAAAAATGAAATCTTAAGTATGTTTGAATATCCAAAATCTAAATTATCTAAATTACAAATCATTACTTATTCAATAATTATTTCTCTTATTATATTTCAAGGATATTATTTTTTCGTTCATATCTTTGATGCATCTAAAGAATATGAGAGTTTATCAAATGAAAAAATTTTATTAGAGAGTAAGTATAATGAATTACTTGAAAAATATCAGTCTTTTACAAATAAGCTGGACACTTTAATTATTGCTAACAATGACCTAAGGAAAACATTAAAACTTGAACAAATAACCATTGATGATTATAAATTCGGAACTGGAGAAGATGATTTTGATTTAGATTTTACAAATGACATATCATCATTTAATAATGTACTAGATAAATTAAATAGTCTTGTGGAAGGGATAGAAATTAAATTAGCAATTGAAAAATCAAATTATTCTGATTTAAAAAAGAAAATATTATTAGATAAAAAATACCATTCAAATATACCAGCTGTCAAACCTTGTGAAGGGATGTACAGCACAAAATTTGGTATGAGAATTCATCCCATTCTAAAAATAAATCAATTACACTCCGGGGTTGATATTATTACTCCCACTAACACACCCGTCATTGCAACAGGTGGGGGAACAATAGATTTTGTAGGTCGAAATGGTGGTTTTGGATTAACAATTAGAATAAATCACGGATATGGATTTTCGACAGTATATTCTCACCTTGAAAAATCCTTTGTTATAAAAGGGCAGAAGGTGATCAGGGGACAGGTGATTGCTAATTCAGGAAATAGCGGAATATCAACAGGCCCTCATCTACATTATGAGGTGCGACATGATAATGTCCCATTAAATCCTAAAAATTTTATTTTTGATAGTATTGATCTTTTTTATGATGAAAATAATAAAAATTAAATAGAGGATAAAACATGATTTGGACAATGGAACTTGCATCTTACTTAAATGATGCACCATGGCCCGCAACAAAAGAAGAATTAATTGACTATGCCGACCGCATTGGTGCACCTTTAGAATTAATTCAAAATCTAAATGAACTTGAAGATTCAGAGGAATTATATGAATCAATCGAAGAAATTTGGTTGGAATATTACCCACCTGATCTGCAAGATTTAATTAATGAGGATGAACTTGAACAGTGATAGCGAATTAATTAATAATGTCTGGAATGGTTGTTATCACCAAGAAAAAGTAGTATCTGTGTTAAATAATATCTTTCAAAGCGGTAAAATCCCTCACGCATTTCTATTTGTTGGACCAGAAGGAGTTGGAAAGCATAATACTGCACTTAAATTTGCAAAGCTTCTGAATTATAATTATCCTGCTGATAAGCAAAGAAATATATTGCACAAAATTGATTATCTCCTTGAACCTTACATCAAATTTATTATTCCATTACCAACAGGGAAAAAAAAATACGATGAAAGTGCTCAGGAAGATAAACAAGACTACAATGATAAAATACTTGACCATATATCTGAGGAAATTAGTAAGAAAATAAAAAATCCTTTTTATAAATTAAAAATTGAAGATGCTAATAATATCAGAATAGATTCAATACGCGAAATAAATAGAACACTTTCGATAAATTATGATGATATTAAATATAGAATTATTCTGATTTCTCAAGCCGAACTAATGAACAATCAAGCTCAGAATGCTCTGTTAAAAAACCTTGAAGAACCTCCACAAGGTGTTATTTTTGTTTTATTAACTTCAAATATTAATAAACTATTACCAACAATAATATCGAGATGTTGGTCTATTCAATTCAACAATTTATCAAACGATGATGTTAAGAATATTTTAATTCAAAATTTCAAGATTGAAGAGCAGTTAGCTAAAGATGTATCTGTTTTTTCTAATGGTTCGGTGAGTATTGCAATTGATTTAATAGAGAAGGATATTTATAATTTAATTGAAAAAACTATTTTTATAATTAGATATTCTGTTGCAAAAAAATATTTTCCTGTATTACAGGAACTGACTGACATCAAAGAATATGATGAAAATAATTTGCGATACATACTTCAATTTATTATTATGTGGTTTAGCGATGCATTAAAACTGAGATATAATCAAAAAGCAATTTATTTTAAGCAAAACGAAAAGGATTTGCAAACTTTTAATGAACGTCGTCCAAATGCAAATTTAAATCAATTACTTACAAATCTCCAAAAATTTTTGAATTTGTTGGATACAAATGTTAATTTAAACACACTAATTCTAAATATTATTTTTGAATTAGCTTTAATATCAATAACTGAGTAGAAAATGCAATTAGAAATACAAAATAAATCAGAGGAAAGATTTCATCATCATTTCAAAAGAAAATTAGCTGAAATGATTAAATTTGAAAAAAGTGTCAGTGGTTGTCTAATCTGTGGAGCAGATTCAGTTCTGAATACTCCGATGGATAATAGAAAAATAATTGAAATTCAATGTCAAGGTTTACTAGGACATGACTTTTGTGAAATATCGGCTGATATTGAAGGTGATGTTGAAATAAATGATTTTGTTATAATCAATTTTTCTGATTTTCAGGAAATTGCCAGAGTCAAAGAAGTTGGTGAATTAGTTAAAATTAAAAGGCAAAGACTTGGTATGTGTTATGAAAAGTTACCAATTGCCAGAAGAAAAGTAACAACTGAGGATATGGAAAAATTCAATCAAACAATTGAGGATGAGAAAAAAGCTAAACGAACATTTATAGAAAAAGTAAATAAATATGAACTTGATATGAAATTAATAAATGTCCATTATCAATTTGATAGGAAAAAATTATTTTTCTTTTACACGGCAGATGGACGCGTTGATTTTCGTGAGTTAGCCAAAGACTTAGCCCTTGAATTCAGGACTAGAATAGAACTGAGGCAAATTGGAGTAAGAGATGAAGCAAAAAGAATAGGTGGTATTGGAACTTGCGGACGAGAATATTGTTGCTCATCCTATTTGAGTAACTTTAAAAAGATAACAATAAAACTTGCAAGCGATCAAAATATCTCGTCAAATATTTCAAAATTAAGTGGACCCTGCGGAAAACTTAAATGTTGCTTATCTTATGAAATTGATAGTTAGGATAAGTAACTGTAAGTAATTACAATTATAAGAAGAATTAATAAATGTCGTATAATGTATATTATGTAAACTTATAAGTTCCCTTTTTAATTCTGTAACTAAAAGCAACCCTTCTTTTCTTCTACTATATAACTTTCTAATTTAAATAAAATATTCCTTTTTATTATTCAATATATATTATACTAAATTATTTATAAATTACCTGTAAGCTTCAAATAAACATAAACTAATGCTGACAATAACAGAAAATATAATAGCCAAGAAAACCATGATATCTTACTTTTCTTTCGAAAATTTCTAAAACCTAATTTTCTTTTCCGTCTTTCAATTTCTTTTTCTTCATTATCTTCTTCAGGTTTATAAAATCTCGGTTGATAATCGAAATTACGTGGTTTTGATCTTTTAAAAAAAATATCTAACATAATATTTATTCTTCCTTTTTTGAGACGATTTAGTTTACATAATAAAGTTAAGGTTAATTATTTAAATCTAATGTTAATAATGCATTAACATATTCTTTTGCATCAAACTCTTGTAAATCATCAATATCTTCACCAACACCAATATATTTTACAGGGATGTTCAGTTCTTTTACTATTTGAAAAATAATACCACCCTTTGCTGTACCATCTAATTTCGTAATAATTATACCCGTAATTTTTGTATATTTCATAAATTCTCTAGCTTGAACAATACCATTCTGCCCAGTGTTTCCATCGATTACTAAATATATTTCATTGGGAGCATGCTGAATAAGCTTATTGATAACATTACTGATTTTTTTTAATTCATCCATTAAATTGCTTTTCGTATGCAATCTTCCAGCAGTATCAATTAACACAACATCCGAATTATTTTTCAGTGCTAGTTCGCACGTTTCATAAGCAACAGCAGAGGGATCACTACCACGAGTTTTCTGTACCATATTAACATCTGCTCTTTTTACCCAAATTTCCAATTGATCATTTGCTGCTGCACGAAAAGTATCTGCCGATCCAATCATCACTTTAAAGCCTTCATTCTTCAAATTATACGCTAACTTACCAACTGTTGTAGTTTTACCTGAGCCATTGACACCTATAATTATAATAACAAATGGCGTATTTCCAATTATCTGAGACTTTACAAATGATTTATTCTCATTATTCTCTAATATTTTGATAAGTTCTAGCTTTAATACTTGAGTTATTATTTCCTTGTTTCTATCCTTCTCTTTTTTTATTTCCTCACGCACTTTGTCTATTATTTGGATTGTTGAATCAAAACCGATATCACAACTTAATAATAATTCTTCAATTTCTATTAAGGTTTGCTCATCAAGTTGTGCTTTGCCACTGATTGTTTCAACAATTTTGTTGAAAATCTTGTCACGTGTTTTTGCCAAACCTGATTTTAATTTTTCAAACGTATTTTTAAACATCTCGGTTATTATTCCAATTTAATGTTTCAATTGCTCTTAATCCATATCCAATAACTGACAAATATGAAAAAATTAAACTAATATAATATAATGAAACATACAACCACGTAACCTCATTTAGCTTCATTACGACTGCCCCCAAGAATAAGCCAATAAATACAACTGTAATTTTCCCTAAATAATTTGATGGCAGAACAATTTTTATTTTCTTTGTTAGTAAAATGCCACCAAAAAATATAACAACATCGCGCAGAACAATTGTCCAAAAATAAAGTGCATCAATTTCACCAATTAAAAATAATTTAATGACAATTATCGCGATGCATATCTTGTCTGCAAGCGGATCAATAATTTTTCCCAGCTCAGAAACCTGATTTAATTTCCTAGCTAAATATCCATCAAGCAAATCACTAAAAAATCCAATCCACATTAATGTAAAAAGAATTATGCGGTAAGAATAATCTTCCTGAATTTTATCCAAAAGGAAAAAAATTATAACTCCGATTAAAATTCTAGAAAAGCTAATATAATTTGAAATCGTATTTATTCTATTTAATTTAACAATCATTTTATCACCACAAATTTACCAATTCTTTCATCAAATTTATTATCGTTTTCATCTTTTGCTGTGACATGATAAATATAAATTCCACTTCCTATTTCATTTCCATTCTCATCTTGTAAATTCCAAGTTAATCCCCCATCTCCATCGGCTTCTATAAGAGTTTTCATTCGCATTCCATTTAAATCAAATATATTTATTTCAGCATTTTTTGTTAAATTAGCAAATGTAACAGTAGGATTTTCACTCAAGAATTTGACTGGATTCGGATATACATAAATATCTGAAAGATTGTCTGCGTTTGTCGAAATTGTAATTACACTACCTGCTCCTTCTCTAATAAATATGTCTTCTGATGTATCCGCAGCTGCGATATTTCGTATTGTTAATTTATATTCACGACCAACTGAACCTATCGCATTTAGTGTTTTCAAATAAACAGAATTTAAATTAGTATTTTCAAATTTAACTGACCTAACTTCATTAAATGGTTCAAAGCTATAATTAGATAAAATACTTGCAGTAGTTTGATTAATGTCATAATTAAAATCAATTCGCAAATTAAATCTGTCAATTATTTCGAAAGAAGTAATAAATAATTCTTTTATTGTCGAATCTGCCTGAACTATAAAAGTTAAAGTATCTGAATTTATCGGAGAATTATAATAATCTTTAAGATCATTTATTGTAAGTCGATTTTCACCTAAAGGTAAATCTCTACTAAATGTTAGTAAATATGAATATTCTGAACTTGTAGAGGCTGTTGAAGGAGTTCCAAAACCAATAATATTAAAACATTCAAGATTCTCAATTTTATTTTTAATCTTTTCTGAGAAATTCAAAATAATATTCTTTTTACCCACTGCGTTAACATTATTTAATTTACCCGGTATGTGAGAATGTACAACTATAAAATCTGTTAATTGTGATTTATTTATGTTTTTAAAATCATCAAATGACTGAAACTTATAATAGTAATTTGTATTTATTATAACATTTGAATCTAAATAATAATTTTTTGCAGTTGAATCAAATAAAATAATTGTGCTTTCTGATAATCCCTTATAAATGTAAGTCTTATCCCCTTCTGTTTTCCAATTCAATTTGATTTTATTTTCATCAATGCTATATCCTTCAACATCATATGGTAGTATTGCTTGATCAGTGGGATTAAATTCAATAAATTCAATTCCAGATGACGTTGGGAAGGCAATATCAATTAGACCATTGTTGTCAACATCACCACTAAAAATTATGTTTGAATTAACATTTTCTTTATAGTGAATAATATCATTATCAGAAAAAATATATGAATATGGAAAATTAAATACTATTAATTCCTCTTTGATATCGTTATTCAAATTAACAAACTTTATATCCTTACCCGCACTCTGAATTATTGATGTAAATTCAGAGGAAGGATCTATTATTGCATTGTCATATAAGATATTAAGAGTATCATTTATTATGTTGAATACTAATAATAGATTAAAAGGTGCAATGTCAATATCACTGATTGAAGATAATAAAGTTGCAATTTCCTGTACACCATCCCCATCAAAATCTCCTGTTGAAAGTTTTGCTGAATTACCTGAGAATAGTGTTGAAAAATATTTGTAATCCGAATATGTATTGGAAGAATTAATATTGTAAGAGATTAAATCACCATCATTATCACAAATCCAGATTTCTTTTTTCCCATCAGAATTTATGTCAGCAACAGTTGCATCTAAACTTAAAAATTCATTTGGATTTTCAACGATATAATTTTTAGAAGAAAAATTAATAAGCGATTTTTCTTTTGATAAAGATAAATCATTACTAATTTGCCAAATATCAATTGTATCGCTTTCTTCTCTAATTGATATTACTTCGTAAAAATTATCATCATCAATATCATCAACAAGAATTGGTCTTATTGAACCTGAATTATTAAAATATTTTGTAATAAATTTTAATGAATGCTGTTGTTGCTGTTCAATTATTTTTACTTCAGGCCATTTTAAGATTAGCATATCATATTTATTATTCGCATTAAAATATCCAATACTTTTTGGTAAAAGATGATTTAATGTACTTATTTTTTTAAATTTATTGCCAGTCAATTCATAAATTAAAGTCGAATCAGTTTTTCCATACTCACTTATAAATATTTCCGCATTAGGATTAGCATTTATATTAATTTGTTCACCGTAAATTAAACCAGACGGTAACTCATAATTTTTCTTATAAGTTGAAACTAATTTTATATAATCCTTTACTTTAACTTTGAAATATTCATTTCCATTTTTCAAAGTAGATTTAAGTCCGGCAAGATTTATCAATTCAAAATAGATTTCGTATTCATTATTTTGTTCAACTAATTCTTTGGGTATAAAACCGTAATGTAATTTCTTAACAAAATAATTATTCGTAGAAAACCCATCTAAACTTATATTTGAAAAATTAGTTATTCCAATATTTCTATAAAACATTTTTACAACGCAATCTTCATTTGAATAGAGTGAAGCCAAAATTGTGTTCCGAGTACCATATAATGAGTTGGTTAAATTTATTAAATCACCAACGGGTGGAGTTTTATCAAAATAAAAATTAATTCTCTCTTCGGTAATGCCACCATTTTTAAAATAAACAACCAATCTAAGACAATATGAAGTATCTGAAAAGCTTGAAGTATTAAGTGTAAAAATTTTCTTATTGTAAAATTGTGAATTACCATTATCTATTAGTGAATACCATCTTTGTGGATTAAGTCCAACACCATAATTAAGTTCATATTTCTGGAAATTACCAGATAGACAAGTCGCAACTATCTGAATAGAGTCGGAATTCGTTGCATAATCCTGAAATGGAAAGTCAAATTTTATTATAGATGGAACTATTGTAGTAATTGTTTTATATACATTCAAAATTCCACTCCCAGTAAATTCATCCCACCCAGTAGCACCAACATCATCAGAATTAGTTTTTATTATTTGTTTTATTTCCTCGTTTGTCAGATTTGAATCAATTGAAAGTATTAAACCTGCTGTAGCTGATACAAAAGGTGCTGAAGCAGATGTCCCCTGCCCTGTTGTATAACTATTTCCTTTTTCTGTACTTGTTATATTACTACCAGGTGCAAGAAAATCAAGTGTTGAGCCATAATTAGAGAATGTCGCTTTTACATCATATTCTGTAGAAGCGCCTACAGATATTACCTGATTGTACCCAGAAGGATAATGTGGTTGGTCTGAATTTGAATTACCTGCACTTGCAACTAAAACAACTCCTTGTGAATGTGCATATTCAATAATATCTTTGAGAACAAAAGAAAAAGAATTGTCACCAAAACTCATATTTATGACTTTCGCTCCCATCTCAATTGCATAAAGGATTGCAGAAGCAACATCATCCTCTTCTCCACTTCCTTCGGGATCAAATGCACGTAGATTCATAATTTTACAATTTGGAGCTAGACCAACAATTCCAATATTGTTATTAAACTCTGCCCCAATTATGCCTGCAACATAAGTTCCGTGGCCATAGTCATCAAAAGGATCATTATCCCAATCTAAATAATCTCCGCTGACTGAATCAAATGGGAAACCATTCCTATCAGTAAAATCCCATCCCATTATATCATCAATAAAACCATTGCCATCATCATCAATTCCATTTAAATCATATGAATCAAGAATTCCATTATTATTTAAATCTTCTTGATAATTAATATAAATAGTGTTTTTCAAATCGGGGTGTAGATAATCAATGCCAGTATCTATAATTACAATTATAATATTCGAATCACCTCTAGTGATATCCCAAGTTTGAGGTGCGTTTACTCTGAATAGTCCCCACTGTTGTTCAATCAAGCTATCATTAGGTATAAAATCAATTTTATATGCTACTGGTCTTTGAATATATTCAATCATTGGATCGTTTTTTACAGATTCAAAAAAAGATTCTTTATAAGAATCTTGAACGACAATTTTATAAATTTTAGATAATCTTAAATCCTTATTAACTAAATTTGTTGTTAATGACTTAATTTCCAGAATTTTCGAGGGTGTCAATTTATCAGTTTGGATAACTTTTTTATCAGCAATTTTACTATTTATTAGATATTGCGGAATCTCATCTTTATACTTAATAAAAAAATATGACTGAGAAAAGCAATCGATAAAAAAAAATAGGAAAAAAATATGAATGAAAAATTTATTCATCATACTCCTCTTTTGAAAGGTCAGTATCAATTTTATAAGGATACTTTCCTGAGAAACAAGCTGTGCAGAAACTATCTTTTGGATGATCAACCATTGCTTCCAACAATTCTTCGAGTGTTAAATATTCAAGACTGTCAACTCCAAGGAACTTTTCAATTTCTTTTATATTTTTATTAAAACGATTTGCAATAAGTTCATTCTCAGAAGGAAAATCCATTCCAAAAAAACAAGGAAATAAAATTGGAGGAGAAGATATTCTCAGATGTATTTCTTTTGGATTTGCTTCTTTAATTAGATTTACCAACTGCTTTGAAGTTGTTCCTCTGACAATAGAATCATCTATCAATACAATTGTTCTTCCTTCAAGTACTCCTTTAACTGTATTGAACTTTACTCGAACACCTATCTCTCTCAATCTCTGACCTGGAATAATAAAAGTTCTGCCTATGTAGTGACTTCTAATTAAACCAATTTCAAGTTTTGAAGCTATACCCTGTTTTTCTAGTTGATTCTGATAACCAATTGCAGCAGTATTTGAACTATCGGGTACACTAATAACAATTACTTTTTCTCCATCTTTATCAATTACAGGATGATTAAGAGCTAGTATCTTTCCAAGTTTTCTTCTCATCTTGTCAACGTTCGAACCAAATATTTTACTATCAGGTCTCGAAAAATAAATATATTCAAAGATGCATTTTTTCGTAGGATAACTTTCTGTTGTTAATTTATAAGATTTAATGTTTCCACTCTCACCAACATCCTTGTCAATAACTACAACTTCACCCGGCTCTACATCACGTATAAATTCAGCTGTGTTAATATCAAGTGCACAGGATTCAGAGGAAACAATGTATGAACCATTTAATTTTCCAATACACAAAGGACGGAAACCATAACAATCTCTTGCTGCAATGAGTTTATCATCGGTAAGAATAACTAAACTAAAAGCTCCTTCAATCATTGATAATGCTTCAATCACCTGTGCTATTTGGTCATCTAATTTACTTCTTGCTATAAGATGTAAAATAATTTCCGTATCGGATGTTGTTTGTAGAATTGCTCCTTCTTGTATTAATTCTCTACGAAGTTTTCTTATGTTTGTTAGATTACCATTATGAGCAATTGCTAAATTACCCATTCGGTATTTAACCAAGAACGGTTGAATATTTTTATGTGTTTGTGAAGACCCTGTAGTTGAATATCTGTTATGTCCTATCGCTGCATCACCAAATAGTTTGGTATTAAATATTTTTTCATCACTGAAAACTTCTGTGACTAATCCGAAATCTTTAACAATATTGAAATGTGTTTTTCCTTTTTCATCCTTGATTGATGCTACAATTCCAGCCGCTTCTTGACCTCTATGCTGAAGAGCGTGTAATCCATAGTAAGTATGAACAGCTGCTTGGTCATTTGAAAAAATTCCAAATACTCCGCATTTACATTTAGGTTTATCAAACATCTTTTCCATATACAAAAATAATTTATTGATTAGTTTTAAAAAATGCAAAAAATTAGTTACAAACTTATTAAAATTTTGACAGAGTGAAAAATAAATAAAAAAGCCACTCATACAAGTGGCGTCTAGTCGGAACGGCGGGATTTGAACCCGCGACCCCTTGAACCCCATTCAAGTGCGCTAGCCGGGCTGCGCCACGTTCCGTTATAAGTTT
>JAFGPR010000124.1 GCA_016936095.1 Ignavibacteriales bacterium
ACAAGCAATAGAGAAAAGTATCAAAGCGGTTCTAGTCCATTATAAAATTGAATTTCGTCTTGTCCACGATATTGATTATTTAATATCTCTATTACCTAAAACTACTCCAATGCCGCCAAACACAAGAGAACTTGTAACTATGACAATCTACGCAGTGATGTTAAGATATCCGGGAGATTATGAAGATATTACAAAAGAAGAATATGAATGGTCTATTAAAGCTGCAAAAGAAGTTTATCATTGGGCTGAAAATATTATTAAGCACTGATATTTTTTCTTAATTTTATTTAATGAGTTTTTAAAAGTTTTATAGTTTTGTTTTGTGAAAAATGTATTATGCTTAAACTGCACACAGTATTGGAGGATTAAAATGTTAACTCACAAATTTATTTTTTTATTTTTTATTACTATCGAATTATCTTCTCAAGCGATTACTCCTTTTACAATTAATACGTATACCAATGGAGACCAAAATAATCATTCCTTTTCAATTTTAAATAATGATAATATATTTTCCATATGGCAGAGTTACGGACAAAACGGTTCACAAAACGGAAATGACATTTACGCATGCATTTATAATCAGAATGGAATTAAAATTAAGAATGAGTTTCAAATTTCAGACAGCATAAGTTATAATAATATAACGCCAAAATGTACTAAATTATCTAATGGCAATATACTGGTATGCTGGACAAGAGGAGAATATGGTATAAGTAGTATAACTGGAAAAATTATTGCGAAAATTTTTAGTAGTAACGGATCACTAATTAAAGATGAATTTATAATTAATGATAGCTCAAATGGATTATCCAAATATATTCTGGAGGCAAATAATGCTATCCCCCTAGGATTGACAAATGGAAATTACGCTATTGCACATAGCTATTGGGGAGACAATGATTCAGTAAGAGTTGTTATTTTTAATTCAACTCATCAAATTATTAAATCATTTAAATTTTATTCACCTTCTAGCTCTGTTGACAAAAAAATAAGATTAGCAGAATTAAGTAACAATATTATTATAGTTTATGAAAAATATGATCAAAATGATATCGGAATATTTTATAGAATAATCAATGCTACTAACTTAACTATTTCAAATGAAATGCAAGCTAATATTGAATATTTCGACTATCAAGAAAAGCCCGATATCATAGTATTATCTAATGGAACATTTGTTATTTCATGGAGGAAAAATTATTCAGATAGTTCATTTACTTATTGTAGAATATTCAATTCAATAGGTATCCCAATAACTAATGAACTGAAGAGTAAATATGAAATAGGTTCTTTTATTACAGCGAAATTAGTGCAAAATAAAAACAATAACTTTTATATGATTTATGGTAATCGTGATACTTGGAAAGAAAAGTTAATTTATGCAAAAGAATTTAATTTTTATGGAGAAATTACGTATGAAGATTTCAATATATTTTCTTTTAATAAAGTATTTTATGATTATGAAATAAAACCCTATAATGATAATTTCCTCTATCTTGCTTTTGAAAGTTCTGATAATAGTAGCTTCGGTTTATTTGGTGTTTTTTTATCAAGTTATCCAACATCAATTAAATCATTTGTAGATTATCCAATACATTATAATTTATATCAAAATTATCCTAATCCGTTTAATCCTAGTACTACTATTAAATTTGATTTACCATTTGAAAGTATAGTGAAATTACAAATATTTAATACTCTTGGGCAAATAATTGATACACCGATAGATGAACAAAGCTATGCCGGTCGTTACCAACTAAAATGGAACGCATCTGATATATCTTCAGGAATTTATTTTTACCGTTTTGTTGCAACAAGTGTTGAAGATAATAGCAAACAATATACAAAAACTATCAAGATGATACTTATGAAATAAGGTTTAATAAATTTATTTTTAATATAATGAAAGTATTCACAAAAATCAGTATAACAAGTTGCTCAAGGCACAAGCATTTTCGCATTCGACTATTTATTTCTTTTTCTCTATCGGCCACCTTATTTACAGTAGCCTTGCAAGGAAGTTATTTATAATTATAAATTTCGGCATTGTTGTTATGAGCAGTACATTAGCCTCAATGTCGATATATACTTAAAAAAGCTAAAGGAATAAATGTTCAAATGTATTTTATGTTGTAAAGATTTTGATAATTCTAAAAAAACAGAAGAGCATATTTTCCCAGAATCAATTGGAGGGAATATTTGTCTATGGGAAATGTGTAAAAACTGCAATAGTCATTTAGGTAAGAATGTTGATGCTCCAATGATTAATAATTTTCAAATTGAAGCAAAACGCCAACTTCTAAAACTGTCTGGTAAGAAAGGGCATATACCAAATCCTTTAGAAGATGGTGTACTATCATCAGATCCAAGTCAAAAAGTTAAATATAAATTCAAAAATGGTTTGCCAGATTCTTTATATATAGTTCCTAATTTCAAATATAGACAAGATGAAAATGGTAATAACACAATTCAAATTATCCTAGACAAAAAGGATGAACATAAACTCCCCGAGATTTTAGAAAAAATAAAAAAAAGAACTTCAAAAAACGGCAAACCGGTTGAATTTAGTAATATCAAGAAGTTTGAAGGTCGAGATGAAAATCCTTGGATGAAAATGACAAAAATATTCAATCTTTATGATTGGCAACGGTGTGTTATAAAAATTGCTTATGAAATGACATATAGGAAACTTGGTGTTAATTATCTTTATAATCCCATTGCAATTAGAATACGAGAATTATTAAAAAAAGAAAAAATTGATAAAACTGATTTAGAAGATGCAAAACTTAAAGGGAATATCAATTTAGCCAATGCTAGCTTTAATATTTCATTTGTTGATGATCCAAATTGTCTTTATGTTGTATTTTTACCTATTGATGGGAAATTAATTTGTTTGGTGAGAATATTTGATGTATTCGAAGGATTTATAATTACCGATGATACTTGTAATGAAAGTTTTCCCGTAGATGGAGAAATTATAAAAATCGATGTAATTAATAAATCAAAAGAAGAACTCAAATTTATAGATTTTATAACACAACAAATAAAATTAAATGAGCAAGAAAGTATATAACAAGTGCTTCAACCCAAAAGCGTTTTCGCAGTCGGATTTTTGCAATTCAAAAGGTATTCGATCCGTGTGAGCTATCTTGTTAAAGGTGTTCTTAGTAAAAGATGTTTTTCAAAATTGTATTGCTGCTCTAGGTTGTGGGTTAAGCGCAACGCCATTAGGCTAATAAATTTGTTATGAGGAAATCTAAATTAAATATATCTGTCGGATTTAAGGATCATGAAGGTAAAATCCGCTTTTTATTTAGAGTATTAAACTATGGCAAATCTTCTGATGAATTAAAATTTTCGTTCAACAAATCCAGAGATTATAGAAAAATTATTCATACAGATGATAACAAAAACTACCCTTTTGAATCAATTATCAGAAACTATGCTGAACTATCTTATCATAAAGATGGAACTTTAATGTGGAAGTATTCGGAGTTATTTGAGGGTGATAAATCAATAATAAATAATCCACATGGTGAGGGTAGCAGAAGGACTCCTCTTGCGAATATTGGTATTTGGGAAACAATTTTTATGAGTAATATTATAAGATACAACGATTGTTCTATTTCATCTGATTCCAATATAGAAGTAATAGAGGACAAAGGCGATATATTCAATGGAGAACCTTTTGAATATCATGTTTTCCTAGGTAATATTCGGTATCAAACCCCACCTAATAATCAAACCGGCGAGCTTGTCTATAGAATAAATGATATTACCTACAAACTTGACATGATTATCTGGGTTCGTAAATCCTCATTTTATGGTGAACCATTTATGATTGGAAATAAAAATGCTATCAATAATAATAATCGTATAAAAATATGTGAGCCAAAACTTCAAATAGAAGATGGTTCAGTTCAAATAGATTTAAGAATTCTTATCAATACTAAATGGGCTGAAAATATAGTTAATGATAAAATGAAGTTGAATGTGGATAAACTTAAAAGACTACCACCTATGACAAAGTTTTGCAAGTCATATTTGAAAGATAATCCTTATTTGAATCAACTTATAGAGCTTATCGGATTTAATAAGGGATTTTCAGTCTCTGTCTTTTATGATGGAGTAAATTTGAATCATAAAATGACAGCCATTCTTGATAAAGATGAAAAAGGTGAGTTCATTGGTATAGGTTCAAACCCTCCCGATTAATATTTAACAAAAGCCTAACAAGTGTTGCAAGCGGAATGATTCAGCATGTCGTGACATTTGCAGTTCGGCTTGATCTTGTTTGTATAAGGTGGGCAGTAAATAAATAAAATAATCAGTAAATCGGCACTCGCTAAAGAGACGGCGGGAAAATTGGTAGCGGAAACAGTGCGGCATCTGCTTAAACAGAAAGCCGTTATACATTATTATTTCTATAATTTATCCTAAATTCTTATATCATTTTCCCCCTCAATTTTTCATCAAAAAATCGTAATTTAATATTATAAAATTTTTAAAATTATTTTAATTATGATTCATACAATTATAAACAACAAAACTGAATCGTTTCAATCGCCTTCGGGTGCGGTGTTGCTTGATGTTATTCGGAATGATTTGAAATTGAAAGGGACAAAGGAAGGTTGTCGCGAAGGTGATTGCGGGTCGTGCATCGTGCTTTGGGGCAAACTTAAAAATGATAAAATGGAATACCGAACCGTTAATTCCTGTATGTTTCCACTTGGTGAAGTGGAGCAATCGCATATTGTTACAATAGAAGGATTAAACGATAAAAATTTAAATCCCATTCAACAGGCAATAATTGACGAGGGAGCTTCGCAATGTGGGTTTTGTACTCCCGGTTTTATTATTTCTATGCTTGGATATTTTCTAAATGCAAAAACTTTGAATTTGCAAGATGCGATTGCTTCACTCTCGGGCAACATCTGTCGCTGCACAGGCTATACTTCAATCATTCGTGCAATGGAAAAGATTGTAAATTCTCTTGAACCAAAAAAGTTTGCGGATTCTTACTCAAACGATAGAATTTCATTTTTGATTGGACATAAA
>JAFGPR010000125.1 GCA_016936095.1 Ignavibacteriales bacterium
CCCTAGTTTAAAAACCATTTGAGTGGTTGCATATAGTATATATACTATATGCAACCGTATATGATAAAACATTAAAATAACTGTTGTAAAATGATCTTAAGTATATTATAATGTTTTCATATGGTGCAGTAAGATGTATATATACATCTTACTGTTATAAAATGCCAGTTTTAAATATAACTAAATTCTATTTAGCTAAGCAAGAGATCATTGATCACTTCAATCGTTTAGGCATAAATATATTTTCTGACACAAAGCTATTTGAAATACTCAGTAATAATAGAGCTGAATGGCGATTGGGTAGTACTTGGTCATATTACGAATTCATAAATGCCATGTTAAACAAAACTCCTTTAAAAAAAATTGAGATAAAATTTCCATCAAAAAACTATATTAGATATTCTTGGGGAGAATACTCAATATTAAACCTCGCGGCTTCTTTAAATCGCTCCGCTTATCTATCTCATTATTCAGCCATGTTTTTTCATAACTTAACAGAACAAATCCCGAAAAGTATTTATATAAATCTTGAGCAACCTGCAAAATCCATTCAAAGCGGTAAATTAATTCAAGAAAATATCGATCGCGCATTTACCCAAAAACCAAGGATGACTAATAATTGCGGCATTTTTGAAGATCAAAAGATATTTTTACTCAATGGTAAAAATACTGGTCGATTGGGAGTAGAAGACTATCAATTAAATGAAATGATTCCAGTAACGAACATTGAAAGGACTTTAATTGATATTTCTGTGAGGCCATTTTATTCTGGGGGGATAAGCCAAGTTTTAAATGCATATAAATTAGCAAAGAAAAAAAACGTTTCAATAAATAAACTAACTGCGCTTTTAGAAAAAATTAACTATATTTATCCCTATCATCAAGTGATTGGGTTTTATCTTGAAACCGCTGGGTATAAAGAATCTCAAATTGAACTGCTAAACAAATTTGATATCAAATATAATTTTTATTTGACCTATAACATGAAAGAAAAAGAATTTTCTTCTAAATGGAATCTTTTTTATCCAAAAGGGTTTAAGTAATCTCCTGAATGAAATCTACAACAAAATCAAAATAAAAATCAAAATCATGTAATTCTTCTCCTGGCTTCAAAGTATCTTTAACCTGATCGAATCCGAGCCTATGAAATTCTCTGGAATCTTCAATTTTATTTATAAGTTCAAAAGGAACTTTTTTTATTTCAAAAATACTTTTTAGAATACCTACATCCAAAGATTTCGTATTGATTTTAAGCTTCTTTATTAAAGTATAAATATCAAAAAAATCGTGGGCTCGAGGGGTTGGCAGTTGAGCTTCCATTATTTTCAGGTATTCTTTTGTTTGCTGGCAAATAGCCCTTATTTTCTCGAAGATAATCATTTCAGGAGAATACAAATAAATTTTAAGGCCATCAACAAAACTTGTTTTCTTGCCTATGCAATATTCATATTTACTAATATCAATTGTAAATATTTTTTTGTGCTTTGAATCAATATCACTGGCGAGCATACGTAATTTTGAGATATTACTCTGATTATCTATAAATATTTGTTTATCAATAACTTTAAAATCTATTGAATAACCTCCCCAAAATTTCATTTTATCTTCACCACAAACATGAGGTTTCTTTTTAAACTTAAAATCAATTATTTGATAACCTTCCTCATTGAAAGATTTATCTAAAGCTTGTTTTATCTTTCTTTCAGAAACTGCAATATCTTGAAAATCTGATTGCATAGAAAAATCTAAATCTAATGAGCTTCTGGAAGAAACCCCATATATTAGATCAATTGCATTTCCTCCTTTCAATACAAGTGTTTCCATCAAATCATCATCTGAATACATCGCCTTCAGGGTGATTTTTTTAATTTTCACGAAACTCTTTTGATCCATAACTTAATTATAAAGAATATTGCTGTTAAAGATAGTAGGCAATGGAAAGTAATAAAAATATTCAAGGTGGTGAGCGCTGAACTACCGGAAAAAGAGGATAGCCCGAAGAAGATGCCCCTTTTCGCTTTTCAAGAAAATATCAATCCAGGATGCCCCAGGAGGCGCGATCTCAAAATGGGTAAGGGAGAAGGCTAGGGGAAAAACAATAAAAGTTATGTTAGCGAATCAGGATTCGTCAGCTGGTGTTGTAGGAGGAGGTGGTTCTGTAACATTGGGGATCTGTGTTTCTGTATTTTTCGGAGGAGTTGTCGCCGGCGGTTCAGGAATCTTGCTTACTCCCTTATGCTGAGGTGGTGTAGGCATATAGCTTACCCCCTCATCTATCCTTTTTTTCTGATTACCGTCACAATTCATAATTGAAGCAGGAATGATTTTTTTATCCATTATCCCCTTCCCCCTGGAAATATTAATAAAGGCAAATATCATAAAGAATACAACACCAGCAGCGAACAGAACGCCCGATAGTATGTTAAATAACTCTGTGCATTTAGATCTTCCTCCGCATTTTTCTCCTTTCTGCATCTTATCAATTGCGTCTTCATGAAAACGGCGGGAAAAATAAAATGAAATCAAAACAAATACAAGGCTTACTATCCAGGAAATCCAAGATAGCCCAAGTAAAACGGACAATTTAAAATTTCCAACCCCAATAATGTCCTTGACAAATACAACTGATATACCTAAAGCTCCTGCAGATAATGAAAGTATTGCCTTATCGTAATCATCCTGAGCTTTTATACTTATGTCCCACAGTTTTATTTTAAATTTATCTATAGCGTCATTTTGATTATTAGAAATCTCTTTATC
>JAFGPR010000126.1 GCA_016936095.1 Ignavibacteriales bacterium
ACCACGCAAAAGGAGCAATCAATTGAGGTCCACTTAGCCAAGCTCTCGATCTACTTTGATGATTGATATCTAAAATACCTGCCTGTGTATTTTCATTGTGAATTTGCAGCATTACCTTTGAATCTGCGTAAGTATTACCAGTTACAGCATAATTATTACATATTTTAAAATTATTATTATCACTATTGTCAACTCCTGTTGCAATAGATACAGTCGGGCTATTTGTTTTAGATAGGTAATATGTTAAAGTAGCATCTCCATCTTTTTTCTGTTCTAAAAATAATAATGGCGTAAGTGAAGCTGAACTGTCTTTTACAAATGTAACACCATTTCCTTGCACAACAAAATTTGTATCTCCATTATTATCTTGGACATTAAAAGAAACATATCTAGAATTTGCACCAAGTTTTACATCGACATTTTGAGCTTGTAAAGCTGTAAAAGCAATTAATAATACAAAGAAGAAAAATAATTTTTTCATTTTAGAAATCTCCTTAAAAAAATTAAAAATAATAAATTATTTAAGATCCTTAATGGTAGTAATCATGAAAAGTATATTTGTGATTTCATAGGCAGCCTCCATCTTCTTTTTAATACTTAAAAACGAAAATAAGACTATAAAAGAACTGATTAAAAAAGTGAATAAAAAGAAAAATCCCCGATTTTACTTTACAAAATTAACGAAATTATTTAGTATATATTCAAGTAAAATATTTTATTTTTGAAATAAAATTATGAGACGTTCTGAATTGGAATTGTAAGGATTGCAAGAATAATCGCCAAATTTCAAATATTCTCTATAACCTACTGATTTAAAAACTTGCTTCAAAATATCATAAGAATATAATTTAACAGATTCGTAAAATTCTTTAAACAACCTATCTTGTCTGTAAATCTTAATCCTCTTAAAAATCCTATCAGCAATAATCTCTCTAAGCTCAATGATTTCAATGTCTTGTACTTTCTTGTGTGTTTCTTGCTTAATATTCTTTTTAAGATATTCTGTATTAAAATAATCAAGAATTAAGTAACCATTCGGATTTAATAGTTCATAAGATTTTTTAATAAAAGCAAAATTTTCATCATCATTATCGAAATATCCAAAACTTGTGAAAAGATTTAATATTAATTCGAATTTTGTCTTAAAATAAATATTTCTGATATCAGCATTAAGAAAGTTGATTTTTACATTCTGTTCTTTTGCTTTTTGTCTTGCAACTTTTAATAATTTTTTACTTAAATCGAAAGCAGTAACTGAATAACCTTTCTTGGCAAGTAAAATTGAATGCCTCCCTGCCCCACAAGACGAATCAAGTATTTTAGAATTATTTGGAATTGAAATGTTTCTTAATATAAGATCTACTAAATCTTTCGCATCTTTGTCATCACGATGTTGATATACTTTTAAGTACTCATCTGAATTAAACCAATCAATGAACCACTCGTTCATTATAATTCAATTCTATTTAAAACTGCTCTTCCAATAGTAGCAATATCTGAAAATTCGAGATCGCCACCAACAGGGATACCTCTTGCAATGCGGCTGACTTTTATTTTCAAGTGTTTAATCATCTTTGCAAGATAAAGAGATGTAGCTTCACCTTCGGTATCAGGATTTAATGCAAGGACAACTTCCTTAACATCATTATTCTTTAAACGGTCAAATAATTCACTTATTTTAAGATTTTCGACACTTATTCCTTCAAGCGGCGAAAGAACTCCTCCCAATACATGATAAAGTCCATTGTATTCATTTGTCCTTTCAATTGCAATAACATCACTTATGTCCTCCACAACGCAAATTAAACTTTTATCTCTTTTCTCACTTTTACAAATATCGCAATAGTCTTCAACAGCCAGATTATAACATTGCTTGCAAAATTTAATATTTTCCTTTAAAGATACCAACGAAGCAATTAGATCATTAAAATATTTTGCATCACTTTTCAATAAATATAGTGCAAGTCGTTGAGCCGTCTTACGACCTATGGAAGGTAATTTTGTTAATTCTTCAATTGCTTTTTGTAATGGTTCGGCGATTAACAATTTTTAAAATCCCGGAATGTTCATACCAGGAGGCACCATTCCTTTTGTTACACTTGACATTTCCTCTTCTGCCATTTTACTCGCAGCATCTAGTGCTTTATTGACTGCTGCAACAATTAAATCTTCTAACATTTCTTTATCATTTGAACTTATTATTTCTTGGTCAATAAGGATGGAAATAATTTCCTTTTTCCCATTAGCAACAGCTTTGACCATTCCTCCACCGCTTTCAGCTTCCACAGTTTTATCTGCAAGTTCAGTTTGAACTCTTGCCATATCATTTTGCAATTTCTGCAACTGTTTCATCATTTCATTCATTTGAAATTTCATTTTTCCTCTAAATAGATAAATTATTTAATTACAATTGCAATTTATCAAAAAAAATATTTATAAGAAATTCATTAAATAAAATATTAAATTTGTTTTTAGAATTTTTTAAATTATTTTTACAAAAGGTAACAATGTGCTAGCTAAATATGGTTATAATACAATTGGCATTATATCAATAATTGTAGCATTTTTATTTGTCCTATTTTTATTCATTAATAGTGGTTTTATTCGTTGGAGTATATTCTTTATTTCCTCCTTGATTTTTCTTTTTACTCTATATTTCTTTCGTGATCCTGAAAGAAATATTTCTAAAAAATCCAATATAATCGTTTCACCAGCGGACGGAAAAATCATCAAGATAGAAGAAATTGATTCTAACTCTTACATTAAGGAAAAATCACACAAAATTTCCATTTTTATGTCACCTTTAAATGTTCACGTAAATAGAATTCCTATTGATGGCAAAATTGATTTTCTAAATTATATTCCAGGTGAATATTTAGTAGCTTTTCATGAAAAATCTGATGAAAGAAACGAAAGGAACGAAATTGGAATTATGTCAACTTATGGGAAGGTCTATTTTTGTCAGATTGCTGGATTTATAGCAAGACGAATCGAATGCGAGTTAGAACTCTGTCAAGAAGTAAAAATGGGTGAACGTTTCGGAATGATAAAATTTGGAAGCAGAGTTGATGTTGTTGTCCCAATTGATTGGAAAATCAAAGTGAAAAATGAACAGCATGTTAAAGCGGGTGAAACAATATTATTTGAGCACCAATGAAAAAATCATATCTGTTAAAATCATTTATACCAAATGGAATAACAGCGTTCAATTTATTCTGTGGTTTTCTTTCGATTATTTTTTCAATAAAACCAAGCATATATGAATTAAACTTACCGCTTTTCGGTTATCTTGAAGTTACAAATATTCATATTGCAGGTGCCTTGATTATAATGGCTGCAATCTTTGATTCTGTTGATGGATTAGTTGCCCGATTGATTGGTGTCAGCAGTCGCTTCGGCGTTGAACTTGATTCTTTGAGCGATGTTGTAAGTTTTGGTGCTGCTCCTTCATTCCTGATGTATCAGAGTTATCTTTATCAGTTTGGTGTAATGGGAATTATTATTAGTTCTTTTCCATTAATTTTTGGAACATTCAGACTCGCCAATTTTAATATTAAATTGAAAAATTTAGATAAAAAAAATGATTTTAGTGGATTGCCAATCCCAGTAAGTTCATTGACAAATGTAACATTTGTCCTGACTTATTACAAAATTGATAAAATGATAGAACCAGCAAATTATTTCGTTATCCCAATGATAATTGCAACTTCAATTTTAATGGTGAGTAAAATTCGTTATAATACATTGCCCACAGTTGAAAGCAATTCAACTAAATCTAATTTAATTTATGTGTGTGTAATAATTATTTTGGGTATAATAGTTATTGCTACAGATTTTGTAGGGCTATTTTATATGTTTGTTGTATTTGTATCTTATGGGTTTTTCAGACATATAATTTTTATGATTATAAAAAGAAACAATAAAAAGTAGGGAAAAAAATTGTTTAAAGCTAAAGTAATAGTTAAGCGAAGAGCTGCAATACTTGATCCACAAGGTAAAGCTGCGGAACAGGGTGCAAAACTTCTTGGATTTAATAACATTAGTGGAACACGTATAAATAAGATAATTGAATTTGCTGTCAATTTAGCAGATAAAGAACTAGCAGAAAAAGAAGTTAAAGAATATTGCGAAAAATTATTATCTAATCCAAACATAGAAGATTTTGAATACACGTTGGAAGAAGCAAAATGAAAATAAAGTTTGGAGTTGTTGTTTTCCCCGGTTCAAATTGTGATCACGATGCATTTTATGTTGCAAAAAAAATACTTGAAAAAGATGCTGAATTTTTATGGCATAAAGATACTGATTTGAAAAATTCTGACGTTATTATTTTGCCTGGCGGTTTTTCTTATGGTGATTATCTACGGACAGGAGCAATAGCAAGATTTTCACCTATTATGGAATCTGTGATTGCATTTGCAGAGAAAGGTGGAATCGTTATTGGTATCTGTAATGGCTTTCAAATATTACTCGAGGCAGAATTATTACCAGGTGTAATGCTGATGAATAAAAACCTGAAATTCATCTGCAAGGATGTATTTTTATCGGTTGAAAATAAGAAAACAATTTTTACAAGCAATATCGATAAAGATGTTATCAAAATTCCTATTGCGCATGCTGAAGGTAACTATTTCGCAGATGAAAAAGTACTTGACGAATTAGTGAAAAACAATCAGATAGTTTTCAAATATTGTTCTTCAAAAGGTGTAATTGATGACAAGAATAATCCTAATGGTTCAAAAATGAATATTGCAGGAATTATAAATAAGAAAGGAAATGTTCTTGGGATGATGCCTCATCCTGAAAGATGTTGCGATCCAGTTTTAGGTAAAACTGATGGAGTACTTTTTTTCAAATCGATTATTAAGAATTTAACAAAATAAATTTACGAGGTTAATATGTTTGCATTTTTTAATAATATTGGTCCTTGGGAAATAATAATAATTTTACTTATTGTTATTCTTTTGTTTGGTGCTAAGAAAATTCCCGAACTTGCACGTGGAATTGGGCGAGGTATGAAGGAATTCAAGAAAGCTGTAAAAGATGTTGAAGAAGATATAAAGATTGATGAAAGTGAAGATAAGAATAAGGAAGAAAAAAAATAGTAATTTTTAATCTAATTATTTTTAACATCAGGTAACTTTTTGAGCAATTACAAAAATCACAAAAACAAAATTGATAAAATATTAAATAGAGAAATTTCTCTTGAAGAGAATGTCTTATATTTTCTGAAAAATATTGAAGAGAAAAATTATCTAAATGCATATAATTTTGTTTTTCCTGAAAGTATTGAAAAAGCAAAAAAAGTAGAAAAAAAAATTTTTTCTGGGAAATACGGTAAACTTGCTGGAATGGTAATTGCAATTAAAGACGTAATCGCAATCAAAGACAAACCTCTCACCTGCTCTTCAAACATCTTAAGAAACTTTGTTTCTCTTTATAATGCAACAGTTATAAATAAACTCATTGCTGAAGATGTAATTATAATAGGTAAAACCAATTGTGATGAGTTCGCAATGGGTTCATCAAATGAAAATTCTGCGTTTGGGAAAGTGTTTAATCCGCATGACACAAATAGAGTTCCCGGTGGTTCAAGTGGTGGTTCTGCTGTTGCTGTGGCAGCAGATTTATGTGATGCATCGCTTGGGACTGATACCGGTGGTTCAATCCGCCAACCTGCTGCATTCTGTGGTGTATTCGGATTAAAACCAACTTACGGCCGAGTATCGCGATATGGATTAACTGCATTTGCTTCTTCTTTCGATTCGATTGGTCCATTCGCTAAAAGTACCGATGACATTGCTTTGATTATATCAGTAATAGCTGGTAAAGATAAGAATGATTCAACCTCAGGTAATCAAACTGTCCCGGATTATACTAATAATTTGAATTTTGATAAAAAGTTAGTGATTGGAATTCCAAAGGAATATTTTTCAGAAGGATTATATTATGAAATTAAAGATAAGATTAATGAAATTCTTAATAAGCTTAAATTAAATGGTTTTGTAATCAAAGAAATAAATTTACCCCACAACGAATATACAATCGCGACATATTATATTTTAACAATGGCGGAGGCTTCCTCAAATCTTGCAAGATATGATGGTGCGAGATATGGTTACAGAATTGAAAATCCTAAAAATCTTTTAGATATGTATATCGAATCACGTTCAAAAGGTTTTGGTGCCGAAGTAAAAAGAAGGATTATGCTGGGAACTTATGTTTTATCTTCTGGATATTATGATGCCTATTATAAAAAAGCACAAAAAGTCAGACAGGTTATTAAAAACGATTTTGTTAATGCTTTCAAATCAGTAGATATAATTATAACACCAACTACTCCAACAACTGCATTCAAAATCGGAGAAAATGAAGATGACCCACTTCAAATGTATTTAAATGATATTTATACTACTTCTATAAATTTAGCTGGAATACCTGCAATTAATATCCCAATTGGAAAAGACAAAAATAATTTACCGATTGGAATGCAAATATTAGCGAATCAGTTTGAGGAAGAGAAATTATTGCAGATGAGTAATTTTATTGAAAAGGAAATATTAAAATCTGATTAAACACTTGAAGAAAAAACAATAAATAAAACTCCAATAAACATTAGTGTTGCACCAATAATTCTTTCTTTTATATTTCCTTCACCCAAGAATTTATGCCCTAATACAACTGAAATTATACCTGACAGTCTTTTCAATGCAACGACATAAGCAACTAATGTCATCGATAATGCCATCATATGGAAAATAAATGAGAAAGTTGTAAATGTGCTTACTATTAATAGATTTGTTTTTCTTTCATATAAATATTTCCATTTATCTTTTTTCTGTGCTTTTAATACAATAGAAAGTATTGTAAAAATAAATACGTTTACGAATATTATATGTTGAAGTACTGAAGAACTATTAATAGATATTTTATCAAAGTTAGCCGACAAACTCCAAATAAACGCAACTACTAACATATAGCGTGTTCCCTTATTCCTAATCAATGCTTTGAATGGTGCAAAAATATTTTTACTTTTCAAATCAAGATTAAGGGAATATGAACCTATCACAATAATAATCACTCCTACTAATCCGATTAAATTTGGAAACTCACCAGTCATTATTGGACCAGTAATTAATAAAAAAAGTGGAGTAAAGCTTAGCATCGGCATAACTGCAGATATATCCCCTTTGGAAATTGCTCTTACATATAAAATATTTGCAGCTACATTGATAAGACCTGAACCTAAAAAACCAATAAAAAAATTAACATTGAAATTTAAATCAATAAAAAATATGAACGTTGTGAAGAATATAACAGGTATGAGATTGTTCACCCAAGAGATTACCATAGGATCAACTTCTCGGGTTCCCCTTTTTATGAACAGGCTTCTGAATCCTTCAGAGACAGGGTTTAAGAGTGCAAATAAAATCCACATTTCTTCTAATGCTTAATTAAATAATGTTTAACGGTTAATTCTTTAGATGTTATCTAACAACATGAAATCATTTTCTTTTATTTTTACTGCAATATTGTTTTTATTTTCAAATTCACACATTTTTAGGATAGGACATTTATTACAAATTGGATTTCTTGATTTACAATATTCCCTACCAAGTCTTATCATATTAGTATGAAATGAATGTGCTATCCCTTTAGGTAGATTTTCGTTAATTAGATAAAAAGTTTTTACTGGTGAATTTGTCCTTACTATCCCAATTCTATTTAATGTCCTATGCACGTGTGTATCTACGGGACAAACATTTCTATTTAATGAAAATAGTAATACGCAAGAAACTGTTTTTACTCCAATACCTTTTATACTAGTAAGTTCATCGATAATTTTTTCATTTGAATAACTCTTCAAAAAGTCTAAGGAAACTTTACCATATTTTCTATTTAATTCAGATAATAAAGATTTGATAGTTCTTGATTTCTGCTTTCCAAGTCCAGCAATTTTGATTGTTTGTTCTATTTTTTTTATATCTTCACTTATTAACAACTTCCAATCAGAATAATTTGCTTTTAAGTTTTTATAAGCCTGATATGAATTTTTATCATTTGTATTTTGAGATAAAATTGTTGCAATCAATAAGTTAAGAGGATTGGATTTTTTTCGTTTTGGTATACCAAATCGTTTTATGAGTAATGAGTTGAGTTTTGTAATGACTTTGTTTGTTACCATGATTTTGCAAACAGAAAAAATTATTTTTCACCTTCATCAATTTGCATTATCACATCCCCTTTTTGAACCTCTGATGTATGTTCAACTAATATATTAATAACCTTGCCATTAAACTCAGATAAAACTTCTTCAGTACCATAATTAGTAAATACATAAGCCAATCTTTGACCTTTCTTGACTTTGTCATTAACTTTTACGGGTGGTTCTGGGTTTATATAACCAAGAGAATAAAATATTTTTCCTCTTGCTCTTACTTTAACTAATTTATAAGTTTTATCATCTATTAATTTTGGTTTCTTCTTTTCGACCTTTTGTTCCTCTTTAACTGGAGTAACTATTTTCGGACTTGCACTTTGCTTTCTTGCTCTTTCCAATTCATCTTCAAATCTTTTCTTAGCAACACCTAATTTATAATCACGATATTGTCTGTCGTGCATTGCAAGTTCAAACAATTCTTCATCATCCAAACCAAATTCCCATTTATTATCAATCATTTCTTTTTTATATGTTTCTAATGCATCAGGAAAAGCATCTTGAGGAATACCCTTATAAAATTGTCTTCCCTCTTTTTCTGCTATCTCAATAATTTCTGGTGCTAATGGACCTGGCAATTGCCCTGCAGTACCAAGTATCATATTCCAACTATTATTATCAATTACAGTATATCTTTCTTTACCTTGTACCATTTGTAAAATATTCATAAGTGCAATATTTTTTACATATTGACTAAATGGAGTAACGAGCGGAGGATAACCAAGTTTTGGCCATATATAACCTACCTCATCAAAAAGCCAAACTAAAATTTCATCTTCTGTTTTTTCATGTTGATTATTAGCTTTAAGTGAACTATTAATACTGGTGTGTGCACCTTTTAAGTCAGCCATTAAACTTCCCATCATTCCACCGGGTAATCCCGAACCAACTAATAAAGATGACATTTGTTTGTTCTTTGGATCAATAAAATATCCAAGGAAATCGTCAATGAAAGATTGGGTAAGTCTTCTTGCTTCCATATAAGCATTCATATTTATCTCTGGTACATCATATCCAGCATCTTTCAACATCGCTTGAATTGTAATTACATCTGGATGAACCATTCCCCAAGAAAGTGGTTCCATTGCTACATCAATATAATCAGCACCTTCTCGTGCAACTTCGAGCATTGAAGCAACTGAAAATCCTGGACCCGAATGACCATGATACTGAATAATAATTTTTGGATATTTTGTTTTTATCGCTTTAACAAGTCGCCCAAGCATAACTGGTCTACCTATCCCAGCCATATCTTTCAAACAAATCTCATCTGTTCCATATTCGA
>JAFGPR010000127.1 GCA_016936095.1 Ignavibacteriales bacterium
CGTTGTGTGCAACCAGAGAATCCCAGTAGCCGACAGATAATAATAAGAATAACATTATGAAAAAGTATTTACTGTTTATATTGATTGCTTTGATTATTTTCCAATTACCAATTTATGGACAGTCTTTGAATAAGAGTAGTTTTGTTATTTATGAGGAAGTGATAAATGAATTAAAATCAGCAAAGAATATTTCACAATTAGAAAACAAATATGATTATGTGTTTATTCTTCTCCTCGATTCGACTAACATTGATTTGATTATAAAAACGGGATATCCTTATATTAATGAGTTTAGAAACTATGCTGCAAGTCTTGCCCTTTCCAAAAAGACAATTGGATTTGTGACTGAAAAACAATATATTAAAGAAATATTTAATGATGAAAACTCATTGAAAAGAATTCTTACTTGTACAAAGACAAATAATAGCCCTGATATACCGATGACTAAGTTTGATTATCCGGTTTATATAAAAGGAAATACTGCGGTTTTTGAAACATCTGGACCAACCTGGACTGATACTTATTACGCTAGACTAGAAAAAGGGATATTTCAAATAAATTGGTTAGGTGGAATAATTGAATAAAATGGCAGCACACAACACGCGGTATAAAAAATTGCCGGGGAAGTCGATTATTCAAGGGTTGTAGCCCGCTTCAACTTTTGTGTAAATTGACAGGAGATTCACCCGCAACCGGCAACATTTCATACCGCAACCGTTAGTTGCAAGGCAAAGAAATCGTAACTTGGTAGGACAGTACTATGATATTAATCTTATGGAAAAAGAAAAGAATAGATTTAATCCTCCTCCTATTCACTCATTGAAAGCTCTTAATTATTGGAGATACTTCTCTATAGTTGCCTTGATTTTGATTGCTTTAATTTCTTTTATTCTTATCAAGTACGTTGGATTTATAATTGCAATTTTAGGATTATATTGCATTTCAATGATTCTATTTATTCGATTTCCAAGGATTGATTTGTACGAGGATCATTTTGAGATAATAAAGAAGAGTGTTTATAGCAAACTGACTGAATGTGTAAAATACAATTACTGTGACCTAGAAAATGTCAAGTTCTCAAAAGGTTTTACCAATTGGATAATGATTGCGTTGACCTTCTTGTTGACTGGTGGTTGGAGAATACCTTGGGCAAATGAGCAATATTCAAAACTTGATTCAATGATTTTAACACAAGCGGATAATAAGCATTATGAAATAAATAGGATTGGAACTCGAGATAATTTTATAAAACTAATAGAACAAATAAAGATAAAAATGCCCAGCAACTAACATCGCATATACCTAATGGCGGTTTTACTGCACTTTGCAAGGCTTTTTGCCCGCTCAAACTTCTTCACGGTTTGATAGTTGAATCGCCCGCAATCCGCCACTAGGCATATGCGTAACGTTACAGGGCATTAAAAAAAACACATTGCATATTATGAAACGATTTTATTATTTGATTTTAATACTACTAATCGGTTGTTCAGAATCTAAAACAGATTTTGTAGTTAAGCTTAATTCACAGGATGGATACGGAATATTTATGCCTGGGAATACTATTTTATGGCCAAGTCAAGATTCTATTTTTTATCGCAACGTTCCTAAAGACATTGATGAATATGTTGTTAGAAGTTTTATGTTGCAACCTGCTCAATATTATTGGAATAAATATTTGGATGGAAGTATTAAAAAAGAGCAGTTTGAGAATATTGCAAAATATTACAATATTGACACAACCAAACTAACGAATAAGTCAGTTGATTGTGAAGTTCTATTTCTGATTGGCACAAAGGCAAATAAGCGAGTTATAATTGTTGATTCTGACAATGATGAGGATTTTGGAAATGAAAAAATTCTTGAATATATATATCCTTTGACCAATGAAAGGCAAAAAGAAATAGACAATACTCTCCCCATTATTTCTGTACAATATGATTATTTTGAGAACAACCAATTAATGACAAAAGTAATTAAGGTTAAACCAAGTCCATATAAAGGTTCCTTGGGAATTACTTTTAATACAAACAATGAAATTGAAAAAAAGTATTTTCTTTTTGCTAGTTTCCCTGAATATAAAAAAGGATATATTGATTTGAATGGCATGGGCTTCGAAATTTTTGTGTCAAATGGATTTTCACGTGTTTATTATGCATCTCATGTTTCAGTTTTTATAACTCCCAAATCAGATTCTTTGCCTTCTGAATTAAATGGTGATATTCCTTATCAAATCGGTGATGTTTTTAATGTAAAAGGTTATGATTATTTAATTGATTCAGTTACTAATTGGGGTGATAAAATATTCATTAAGTATTTAGGTGAAAATACAATGCCTGTTGGAATTACAGAAGGATATTATATGCCAAAATTTGAAGCAAAACATCTTGATAATTCCATTTTTGAATTAACACAACATCCTGACAAATATATTCTACTTGACTTTTGGGGAACATGGTGCAATCCGTGCATAAAATTCATTCCTGAATTAAAAAAGATTAATTCAGAGTATCCTCATGATAAATTTGTTTTAGTAAGTGTTGCTTATGATAGTGACGCAAAAAAAGTTAGCGATTTTATTGACAAAGAGAATATGGATTGGGAACATCTTTTTATTTCTC
Source organism: Ignavibacteriales bacterium (assembly GCA_016936095.1). Lineage (GTDB taxonomy): Bacteria > Bacteroidota > Ignavibacteria > Ignavibacteriales > Melioribacteraceae > JAFGPR01. Next base: position 2,619 of record JAFGPR010000127.1, read on the forward strand.
AAAATCAAGCAGACAAAAATTCATTGGTTGAAAAACTTAAAATCTCCAGTTACCCATCCACAATTTTAATTGACCCTAATGGAAAAATCATTGCACGAAATTTAGATATTGAAAAACTTAAAGAACTATTGAACGAAAAAATAAACGCCCTGTAACAGCATGTATAATACATTTGGGGGTTTAGTGGTTACTTGGAGCATTCTGTCCCGCATCAGCTTTTGTAAAGGTTGACAGTGACGAGCCCGCACACCCCAAACATTTCATACATGTAAACGTTGTGCCGCATACTAAATAGACCCTGCAACTATGGAAAAAAATGAAATATTAAGAGAACAGATTTTTGAGATTATAAAAAATCAA
>JAFGPR010000128.1 GCA_016936095.1 Ignavibacteriales bacterium
ACCTGATGATGTACTTGTTTTTGTCGTTGTTTTTGTATTACTGCTTTTTTGTCCTGGATATATTAGTAATTTTTGACCGACAGTAATTTTTGTTCCTGATATATTATTCCAGTTTTTTATATTCTCAACTGAACAATTATATTTATTGGCTATTTCACTTAGTGTTTCACTTTTTTTAACCACGTGATTTATTTCAGAAGTTTTCTTAGTTTCAACTAAGTTATTCGACTTTATATCATTCGATTTATCTTTTGAAATTACTTCATTTGAATTTACGTCACTGTAGATTTTAAGATTTTTACCAGCTACAATTTTATTGTCTTTAAGGTTATTCCAATATTTAATATCATCAATTTTTACGTTAAACTTATCAGCAATTTTACCTAAATTATCACCTGGTTGAATTGTATAGCTGAACTCATTCGAACCTTTCTTTGAAGTATTGCTTCCATAAGATTTTGGATTTTCTTTTCCTGTCAATTTTAAGGTTTGTCCATATTTAATTTTATCACTTGTTAAATTATTCCATTCTTTAATTTGTTTTACACTAACTCCAAATTTCACAGCAATTGTACTTAAATTATCACCTTTCCTGACTTTGTATGATGTAACATTTTTTGTTTCATTATTTTTTGTAGTAGTAGTTACCTCAATATCATCATAATTATTATCTCCACCAACCAAAACTTTTAAGGTCTTACCAGCAACAATCTTATCACCTTTTAAACCATTCCATTTTTTAACCTGGCTAACTGTAACACCATACTTATTAGCTATCGTGCTTAGATATTCTCCCTTTTTAATTTTATGTTTTATCCACTTGCCTTCTGGATAAATAATTCCATCTTTTTGTTCTTGTGAGAGATCATTTAATGAAGCATAATAATCTTTCTTTTCTTCTGGAACATAAATTGTCAATTCCTGCTCAACATAAACACTTTTTGAATACGCAATATTATTCCAGTTACGAAGATCAGATGCTCTACAATTAAACAAACTTGCTATGCCAGCAATATTATCATTCTTTTTTACAATATATTTTACGCCTACCATTCCTTCTGGAACTACTACTTCTATAGTATCACTGTATTGACTAGAATAAATATTCTGATAATCAGTATCCTCTCCATCAGTATTAACAACTAATTGATAAGGAGTAGTTTCTCCATTATCTTTATAAATACTTTCGTCGTCTGCAAATGAAATATCTGTATTAAAGTTAATATCACTTTCAGTAAAATTAGAAATAGGTATTTTTAATTGTACTCCAGAATAAAGTTTTGTTTTAAGCGTGACATTATTAAATTTAGCTAACTGAACTGTACTAATATTATATTTTTGTGCTACCTTAGTAAGTGTCTCACCCTTTTTAACGTTGTGCACAATATATGTTAACTTTGAATCATTGGGTACATTACTTAAATTTGAAGCAAACATATCGTAAGATACTGTAGGAATCTTTAATGGATATCCACCATAAAAATCTTTTGGTGTGCAATATTGAGTTAATTCAGGATTCATATCCTGAAGGATTTCAAAAGTTACTCCTGCACATTTTGATAAAACATCTAGATCAATTGATTCATTAACATTATAAATCACATAATCATAAGGTTTTTCGTATTCTATATTTGTGAATCCATATTTTTCAGGTTGACTTGCAATTAAAGTAACCGCAATATATTGAGGAACGTAATTCTGAGTTTCTTTAGGTAAATATTTTCTAATTGACCAAAAGTCACTTGAACCTGCTTTCTTAATAGCTTTGCGAACTCTACCTTCACCACAATTATAAGCAGATAAGGCAAGGTACCAATCACCTAGCGAATAATATAAATCCCGTAAATGTCTTGCGGCTGCATAAGTTGATTTTTCAGGGTCCCTTCTTTCATCAATATAAAAATCAACTTTTAAATCGTAAAGAGAACCAGTCCCTTCAATAAATTGCCATAGTCCTACTGCCTTTGCCCAAGAACGTGCTACCGGATTTAAAGCACTTTCCATCATACTAAGAAAGATTAATTGCTGTGGCACCTGTTCTTCAGCAAAAATCTTTGCCATCATAGGAAAATACTTTCCAGATCTACTTAACCATTTTGCCATAGTAGAACGTTTTTTAACAGTAAAATATTCAATATATTGTTCGACATATTGATTTACATCCAACTTAAAATCACCGACATAAATAGTCGAAGATTGCACTACTTCTTCTGTTTCTTCGATATCAGGTATTTGTTTACTTAACCATTTTTCAAATGCTTCATTTGATGCATTCTCTGGCAATTCTTCCAAACCATCAATAAATTTTTGATAGTCTTCTACGATGGAGTTTTCTAATTCATTATAAGCATCATTTTCTTCAATATTTTTAAAGTAACTCAAATTATTTATTATGGTAAGTGCCGATTCATAATAATTCAAAGCTTCCGCATTATCACCTAATTCCTGCTTAGATAAAGCACTTAAATAATTTTGTCTTGCATCTTCCAATAATTCATTAATTACAATACCTATATCAACAGTAGATAAAGAATCAGATTGATTTGAATTATCGGTTTTGGATATTTTGTCAGTAGGTGAACAAGAAATAAAAAGACCCACTACCAGGATTGAGATAATTAGAATTACTTTTTTCACAATTCCTCCAAGAAAAATTATATTCGATTACAATTTAATATCTTAGTTGATTATTGTCAAGTATTTTCTTAAACAATCTTTCCATCTTATTGTTTTCACACATATTGACAAATTAACTAATTGATTGATAAAATTAATAATTTTATGTTTAAATATCCTTTTTTATTGTTTTAGAAACATTTTCATAAGAAAAATATAAATAAGACTTTTTTGTTCTATTTTATTTTGCACCATTTTATAAAAGTATATTTATGAAAATGCCAACAGATTTAAATTAAATTATTTATTTTAATTTAAACTATTTTATATTAAAATAAAATTATTTGTTTTTTCTTTGTGCAAATATAATAATTTATTTCAATTATGAATGAATAAATTTAACTTGCCATTTTTTCCATTCTCTTTTTCTCAATAAATTTATCTACTTGAATTACTCCATAAGCAAATAAATATCCAAGTGCACCACCAATTACGGCACCTGCAACAATATCTGAAGGATAATGAACACCAACATAAATTCTCGAGAATGCTGTCAATGTAGCTCCGATAAATAGAACCCATTTTAATTTTGGAAATATTTTATAAAAGAAAACTGCAGCAGCAAAATTATTAACAGCATGCGAAGAAGGAAAAGAAAATGCACTCGGACAACCAACACTTTCGAATAATTTTGTGTCTAATACTACATGACAAGGTCTAATTCGTTCTACTAAATTTTTTATTAATGAACTACTCAATTGGTCAGATACAGTAATTAATAGCAGACAACCAATTACTGCGATTTTACCAATTCTTCCCCCCTTGAAAAAACATATCAGTAACAGGATTAAATAAGCAATGTACCAATGTTTAACTTCCGTAATAAATGGGAAGAGCTTATCAAAAACTGAATTTGAAATGGTTTGATTAAAAAAATTGAATAGAGCTACATCAATAGAATATAAAAAATCAATCATAAAATTTATATTATTTTCTAAAACTTAATTTTTACGGGATTTTAATTCACCAAGTATCCCCTCATAACTAGTTAATTCTGCATCTATCGAACCGACTACAACCTCAGCTTTAACTTTTACAGGGATTTTTTGTATATCGTTAGTCAACCATATTAATAATCTACCCTCGCTCTTATATAATCCACCTTCTGATATAAGTGGTTCAACAATTAAACACTCAAATTTTCCGGCAACAACTGATATAGTTTCTTTACCCAAATAAATTACATGTAACGGATATACTTTATCTTTATAGAAATTCTCAAGATAAAATTTATCTCCTTTTTTCATATTAGAGAAATCATACGTCCTGACAAGATAAAAAGCTGAAACTATATCATTAACATATTTAGGTATATCATAAGTGCCTTCGGAAGTCTTGGCTTTACCTTGCCTTTGGTCAAAGAATGCAGAAAAGTCACGAGTGTATCCCCCTTCACGAATATGTTGTTCAAACCGCCAAGGGAACAATCCTTCAACATCAACATACGTTTCATAACTATCACGCACACGATAAAATAAATCAAATGCAGAAGTCGTATTTACAGTAAAAAGAATATGGTAAGTCTCACGTCCAGATATTTTTTTTATTTTCGAAACATTCATTACCGCTACACCCGCAGTAATAAATCCATAGTTAAGATCGAAAGTTAATTTCTCACCATTTTTGAATGCATTATTTTCCAATTTCCTAAATTCTACATCTTGAGAAAATGAAAGTGATGCAATAAAAAGAAAAAATAGTAAATATTTAAGTTTCACAAACACTGTTATCAATTAGTAAATTCTATTATATTTTTAATTTTATCAAACAATGGTACAATTTCAATTGTTTCCATACATTTAATTTTTTCACACTGCTTCCGAGTACAATTAGAACAATTTATTGGTGGAACGACTATTATCTTTTTATCTGTATAAGGTCCCCACCGATTTGAAGAACATGCCTTTATTTTAGGATAAAATCCAATTACATATTTTCCTAACGCAGCTGCAATATGAATTGGACCTGTAGAATTTGATATTAATAATTTACATTTATTAATTAATGCAATTAACTGTTGTAAATTAAACAATCCAGCACAATTAATCACATTATTATTATTTACTAAACTATTGCATAATATTTTTTCATTTTCAAGTCCTGTTAGAAGAACTGAAAGATTTAATTCTTCAGTAAGATATTTTATTAACTCACTATATTTTGGTAATGGTAAGTCAATCGCACTTCCTCCACTACCTGGATGTACAATTACAAATTTATTCTTGATTGAAAAATCTTTCAAAAATTTTTCAATCAAATGCTTTGTCTTTTCTTCAATTTGAATATCAAAATCAATATTCTTATAAGTCGGTTGGAAATCAATATTAATTTCTTTAAGAAGATTTATGTTAAATTCCAACTCATGTTTTTCGCCATATTTTCTGTGCTCATAAATTTTTTTATTAAATAAAAAAGAATACCATCTATAACCACTACCAATTCTATTTTTGATTTTTGATAAGAATAAGATAATAGCCATCTTTAATGTTGGATTAACAATAATGCAATTATCAAAAGAATATTTTTTTAATTGTCCTATGTTTTCCTTAAATAATATTTTTCTGCTTTTTTCCTTTAGAATAAGGATATTATCAATATAAGGATGATTACTTAATAAACCTTTCGTATATTCTTTAACGAGAAAAGTAATTTTAAAATTCGGATATTTTTGTTTTATTATTTTTGCGAGAGGAAGTGATAAGACAACATCACCGATTCTATCAGTTCTTACTAATAATATATTTTCTACTTTTTTCATCTTTTAGAAACAAATGGATTATCTTTAATATAAAAACGCCAGAGTAAATCAGCAGATTTTTTTATTCCAATTCTTTTTGATTGTAAAATTGAAATACTTTCATTCTCGGCATCTGAAATAAAAATAATATTTCCCGTTAAATCAATACCATTATGTTCTCTATGTATTTCAAGAGCTTGGCATATTTTACCAGGACCGTTTGTCAAACCTATTTTTTCTTTTTCTGAAATTAATTTTTTCTTATATCTATTCATTGCTAAAACATCAACTCCTAAAATTGGTTCAAATGCTCTAAGCAAAACCGCAGAACCAATCCCTTTCTCACCTGTTACAACATTAGCACAAAAATGGATACCGTAAGTAAAATATATATATAACAACCCACCTTGCTCAAACATTACTTTATTTCTGTTGGTAATTCCATTAAATGAATGAGAAGCTTCATCGTTAACTCCAGCATAAGCTTCAACTTCCACAATTTTGCATACAACAATATTCGTATCATTTACTTTAATAAAAAATTTACCAAGCAAATTTTTTGCAACAGTTAGTACATCTTTCTTATAAAATTTTCGTTCTAATTTATTTTGAAGATATGTATCGATCATCTTGTAGGTATAAATTAGCTTTGGTTTAAGTACTTCTTTAATAAGTTGAGCTTTTTATTCAACTCTCGGGCTTTATCTGGTTTTTCTTTAATTAGCGATTCGTATATTTTAATAGCTTGTTCATAATTGCCTTGTTCGATATAAATATCCGCAAGCGTTTCTGAATAAATTACTTCGGATTGTTCAGAGTAGTGATTAGATGAAGAATTAGGTTTTTCACTAATAATATCTTGAAAGATAATTGTTAAATCTTCCTTTGGTTTATAGATTAATGAGTTACCTTCGCCCTCCATAACTGATGGAATAGCTTTTCTCTCAAGAATTAAATCTTCAAAATCTTCGTCAATAAATTTTATTCTTCTACTATTAATCATCTTTTTAATAAAAAATAAGTGGTTAAGCAAAATTTTACTTATACCACTTATAATAAAAACTAAAAGAACTAAACTATGCTACTTTTTTCAAACTTGACCGTTTTAAGGATAGAACTGCGATTAATGAAAATCCCAAGAAAAACATTAAATGAAAAGGAATCGCCGCTATTTCAAGAAAATAGATCGCAGCAACTAAACCAATCAAACAATAAATTGCTAACATTAATTCGATAATTGCCGATTTGTCAACTTTGGTATTTTTAAAATATTTATTTTTGGTAAAAGATTCACCCTTTTTTGTAACTTTATATTTAGGTGTTCTTACAAAAGCACTTTTCCTATTAAGCAATCCTTCGATAACGGCACGAGTGTTATTGAGAGCCATACCCATACTACCTGCCATAAACAACGGGAAATAGACTATTTTTTTACGCCAATCGATATGAACATCTTTTTGTGCATATAGATAAAATAAGAAAGAACTAATAAATGCTAAGACAAAAATCGCCATAAAATTAAATATATTTGACCAAGGTCCACTGTTTTTTATAAAAACAAGCGGAACATTCAATATACCAGCCATTAGTATAAATGGGAAAACAAAATTATTTGTTAAATTAAAAGTACCTTGAAGTTTTATCCGCAATGATACTTTTGATTTCCATACAAGCGGTAAAGTCTTCTTCATTGTTTCGATTGCTCCTTTTGTCCATCGGAATTGCTGGGCTTTCAAGGCATTCATCTCGAGAGGTAACTCTGCTGGTGTTGTAAAATCACGCAGATAAATAAATTTCCATCCTTTTATTTGTGCGCGATAACTCAAATCTAAATCTTCTGTAAGTGTATCAATTTGCCAGTTCCCAGCATCTTCGATACATTCCTTTCGCCATACACCGGCTGTTCCATTAAATTGGATAAAAAAACCCGCTTTGTTTCTGACACTTTGTTCAATCACAAAATGTCCGTTTAATGCCAATGCTTGAACTTTAGTCAAAATCGAATAATCTTCATTCAAATGTTCCCATCTTGATTGAACCATTCCAACTTTTGGGGAATTGAAATATCTCAAAGTTTGTTTAAGAAAATCTGGTTTAGGTAAAAAATCAGCATCAAAAATTGCTACATATTTTCCTTTAGCAGTTTTCAATCCTTCTTTTAATGCACCGGCTTTAAATCCAATTCTATTTTCTCTTCTTATATGTTGGATATCAAAACCTAAGGCTTGTTTTTCTTTAATTACTCTATCAGCAATGTTTACCGTTTCGTCTGTTGAATCATCAAGAACTTGAATTTCAAGTTTATCCTTTGGATAATCAATGCTACAAATTGAATTGATTAATCTTTTAACGACATACAATTCATTATACAAAGGAAGCTGGATTGTAACAATATCATCATATACTGTATCGTCGGAAGGTTTAGGTAAATTTTTCGCATACTTATTATGATAGAACATCATAATAAAACCGTGGCTTGAAAAAAGTAAGAGAACAACAAGAGAGAAGAAATATACAAAAAGAACAATTTCATCTAAAAACATTTATTAACCTATTTTTGTTTACCAATTTGATACAACACTTAAAAGAATGTCTTCATAAATTTTATCCATTGCAATATTTATCGCATCAGTTCTTGCTTGTGTAATATCTGTACTATTATCATAATCAAAATAATTAGAAAAATTCTTTTCAAATATTGTTTTCTTTTTCACTAAATCTTTATAAATAACTTTAACATTAAGTGTCAATCGAATAAGAGGAACCTTTTCGTCACCGCTAATTACAGCCGGAGCTTCATTCATCGAAAGAATTGTACACTCAAGTAATGCGTCAGCGTTCACTTTTTCTGTTACTTGAAGTGTATTATCTTCAATAAATTTTTGAATTAACTCATCAGTAAATAATTCTAAAGTTGGTTCACCTGACCCGCTACGATTTTGCACAGGAGGAATTGCAATGCTTTTAATATGGTCAGGAACAGAAGCACCTGTAAAAGAATAATTACAGCCAAAATTAACAAACAAAAATAACAAAATTAAGCCAATATTTAAAAGAAATATGAAGTTTTTTTTATTAAATAATACCATAATTTTTTATTTTCCTATATAAAGTTCTTTCACTTATTTCCAATAGGTTAGCTGCAGATTTTTTATTACCTTTAGTTATATCCAATGCTTTCACTATTGCTTCTTTTTCCATTTTCTCAAGTGGTTCTACATGGTTAATATCGATGTTTTTATCCCCTTCTTTGCTTTCCTTAATTATGTCTTTTAACTCGACTAAATCCTTCTTTAATTCTATCAATGCATAATAAATCATTTCACGGTCGAGAGTTTCTGTCGAACGATTTAAATGAACAGGCAAATTCAATGGAGCTTCTTCTTGTTTGATTGTAATCAAATTTTTTAATATTTCTTCTGATAGCATACCATCTCTTGTAAGTGCACACGCTGTTTCAATTGTATTTTTTAATTCACGGATATTTCCAGGCCAGGAATATTTGAGGATATATTCCATTGCAGAAGTATCAATGTCAAGTGTTTGGATTTTATTTCTCTCTGCATACTCTTTTAAAAATTTATCCACAAGTAAAGGAATATCTTCTTTCCTTTCACGTAAGGGAGGGACAAACAGCGTTACAGCCTTCAATCGAAAATATAAATCATGACGGAATCTTTTCGCATCAACTTCTTTTTGTAAATCTTTATTCGTAGCAGCTATAATCCTAACATCAACTTTTGTAATATTCTCACTACCCAACCGCATAAAATCTTTGGTTTCAAGAATACGCAATAATTTTACCTGAGTTGTCAAAGGCATTTCAGCTATTTCGTCCAAAAAAAGTGTTCCACCATTTGCAATTTCAAAATAACCTTTTCTATCTTCAACTGCTCCTGTGAATGAACCTTTCTTATGTCCAAATAATTCACTCTCTAAAATTCCTTCAGGTATTGCACCACAATTAACCGAGACTAAATTTTTCTTCTCACGATTGCTGTAACCATGGATTGCTTGAGCAAAGATCTCCTTCCCAACCCCACTCTCTCCATAGATAAGCACAGAGATATCTGACTTAGCAATTTGCATGGTAATATCAATAAGGTCTTTAATTACTCTGGATTTTCCAATTATATCAAATTTCTTTTGAAAGTCTTCCATTTTAATCTTTTAACATCAAAAATAACTTTTAAAAATAAGAAAAATATTTGATAATAAAATTACTTAACCCGAAGCAAATAATTCCTTTAAATCCAAAGACATTCCATCCTCTGCAATAATTATACTATTCCTCTGTAATTCAGTCAATTTCTGATACCAATCATAAATTTCCATCTCATTTTCAATATGCGTTAAGATTAATTTTTCAGAACCCGACTTTATAAACGCACGATAAATTTCTTCATTTGATATATGCGTTGATTCAGATATAAATAAATTGCATCGTAAATCATCAAATAAATACAAATCTTCAACTTTACCAATATCAGAAGTATAAGCAATATTCATATCCTCACAATGAATAAAAACACTTGCAGATACAAAGCCAATATTTTTATAAATGTGATTAATTATTTTTTCTTCAGTAATATGACTATTCTTCATAAAAATAAAATAAAAATTATTTTCTAATTTATTTTTAATATTAAAATCACATCCAACCAAGTTCAGCTTAAATTTCAAATTTTCGGGAAACAAATAATGAATTTTTAACAATGTGTTCAATGACTGAAGTAATTCTGTGGGGATAAAAATATTAAGTGGATTCAACCTCTCCTGAAGTTTCATCTGCATAATTAAAGAGGCAATGCCACTTAAATGGTCTGGATGAGAATGAGTTATTAATATATTTTGAATATTGCAAAAAGGTATTTTTTGAAAAAGAAGTGCTTTACTTATTCCATCACCAACATCTATAAGAAGGTTAGATTTCTCTGTCTCGAGAAGAATTGAAGAATGAAATCTTTTCTCAGAGATTATTCCTGAACCAGTTCCAATAAATTTTATTGTCACTTTTTTTAATATGATATGATTGAACCTTTTATTTGATATTTTGATTCAATAATAGCCAGAAATTGTTCCGCTTCCTGTCGAGTAACAAATCTGCCAACTCTTACAACATTTAATATGCTGCCACCTATAACTTTTTCTGTTATATCAGAATAATAACCATCATTTTGAAACTTTTGTTTTAATGTCTCAGCATTACTTGAACTTAAAAATGCACCTGCTTGGACAGAATATTTATAATTGTTATTTCCTTGCGTATTATTATTCGGTAAAATTTCTGTTTCATTAGCATTTGGAATATTCCCAATGAATCCAATATATGGTGAATTTGGGTAGTCCTTTTGTAATAAATCACAATAATTTTTTGCTTTAATATAGCTGCC
>JAFGPR010000129.1 GCA_016936095.1 Ignavibacteriales bacterium
TAATTTGACAAGCGATAAAATAAAAGCCGGTGATGAATTAAGTATTTCCGGAATTAAAAGTAGCAATAATAAGACTTCAACAACCAAGAATTCATCAACAAGTGAACACACAGTTCAGAAAGGCGAAACTTTATGGGACATTGCAAAAAAATATAATACTACTGTTGATGCTTTGAAAAAATTAAATGGATTTAAAAATAACGACATACAGTACGGGAAAGAGATAAAAATAAAATAATCCTTTTCTTTTACTTAAATAATTTGAAATATTAACCGCTTCGCAAGAAGCGGTTTTTTATTATTCTTTCTTTTATAACTTTGATTTGTAATTATTGCATTATTTCTTTATTTTATAATATATACATTCATATTTTTAGGGGAATTATGAAAACTTTATTATCATTCATTTTTATACTCCTAATCTTTTCTCAAAATTCTTTATTTGCCGCGACACAACAAAGTGAGCAGGGAAATAATATATCTATTAATAGTGATTATATAAAGCACAAAATTAAGAAAGGGGAGAGTCTAGAAACTATTGCTACAAGATACAAAGTCAGTATTAAAGATATTAAGAAATGGAATAATCTTAAAAGCAATAAAATAGTTTCTGGAAAAACCTTGAAAATTATGACTAATAAAAAATTTACTGATGATAAGATTATAAGTTTTAAAAATAAAAAGAACAAAGAGCTCAGTTACAAAATTCAAAAAGGCGATAATTTAAGTTCAATAGCAAATAAATATGGTGTTACAGTTAAGCAGATAAAGGAATGGAATAATCTTTCAAGCGATAAAATCATATCTGGTGAAATATTAAAAATATTTTCAGGCGAAAAGAATAAGAAGTACAATGTGAAAAATGATAAAGAAGAAAATTTCCATATTGTAAAGAAAGGTGAAACTATTGATGTAATAGCAAATAAATATAATGTTTCTGTTCAGGATGTGATGGTATGGAATAATTTAAAAAATTATAAATTAAAATTCGGACAAAAATTATTATTAATAGAAAGCGACAAGTTGATTGTAAATGAAAACAAGAAAGAAAAAAAATATTCAGATATCAAAATTCATTATGTTAAGAAGGGAGAGACGTTGTTAGATATTGCTCAAAAATATAATGTAAGCGTCGATAAATTGAAGAAATATAATAGATTAAAGGATATAAAATCCATTCAGGGCAGAAGTTGGAAATCTATTCAAATGAGTATAAAGTAAAAGATTATGATTCTATTTATCATATTGTTAAAGAAGGTGAATCCCTTTGCGATATCGCTGATAAATACAAAGTTTCTGTTGATGATTTAAAAAAAATAAATAATTTGTCTAACTATAAAGTTGAATCTGGCAAAAAGTTGAAGATAAAATAAAATTTTCTTATTTTTGTTTTAGTAATATTTTAGTTCTTTGTAGAACAATTAATTTTTCTGGGGTGTCCTCCTTTTGGAGTGTCTGAGATAATACCCATTGAACCTGACATGGATAATGCCAGCGTAGGGAAGATGAAAAAATATTTTTATTTTAAACCGTTCCAAGCTGGATCGGTTTTTTATTTTAAATATGATTAAGAGGTAAAATAATGGAAAAGATTATTTTTTTGTTTTTTATAACTATTACAATTTTATTCTCTCAAGAGAAAATTATCAGAGGAAAAATAATTGATTTAGTGAATAATGAACCATTACAATTTGCAAATGTAATTATTACTGAAAAACAAATTGGAACTTCGACGAATGAGAATGGTGAATTTGTTATAACTGCAGAATTGGATTTGAATGACATTGTAAAAATTAGTTATGTCGGTTACGAAGAAAAGCAAATTTTAATCTCAGAATTTGTTGACAATAAACAAAAAATTATTCCACTTGAAAGAAAGGTTCTGCTTAGTCAAACAGTATTGATTAAAAGTTCGCTCGGTAAGCAAGGTGAAACGCCAATATCATTTTCGAAAATCAGTAAGAATGAAATTGAGGATACTTACTTAATTCAGGATATTCCTGATTATCTTAATATGCTTCCGTCAACGATGTTTTTTTCTGAAGGGGGAAGTGGAATTGGTTATAATTATTTAACGATACGCGGTTTTGAACAGAGAAGAATTTCTGTTGCAATAAATGGAATAGTACAGAATGATCCGGAGGACCACAATGTCTATTATGTTGATTTCCCTGATCTACTGGAAAGTACTGAATTAATTCAGGTTCAACGAGGAGCTGGAACAGGGGTAATAGGTTATCCTGCAATTGGCGGGTCGATTAATATCATAACCTCATCTTTTTCAAGTTTACCAAAATTTGAATTTAATTCAATTCTAGGGAGTGATAATACGCGCAAGTATGGAATATCAGTCTCGAGTGGTTTGGTTGATAAAAAATATTCATTTTACTTAAAATTATCACAAATTATCAGCACAGGTTATCGTCAGGCGAATTGGGTTGATTTCAAGTCATATCATTTATCTGCAGTACGATACGATGAGAATTTTACAACACAAATTAATATTTATGGTGGTCCGATAAAAGATGGATTAACTTATTATGGTTTGCCAAAGTTTGCAATAAAAAATAAAGAATTAAGACGTGCAAATTATTCATATTGGTCAGCAGATGAAAATGGTTATACATGGACACAAGATAGGCGAGTTGGGGAAAAAGAAGAATTTTTCCAACCGCATTTTGAAATATTGAACGAATTTAAAATAGGTGATAAAGTAATTCTAAACTCGGCGTTGTTTCTTGTAAATGGTGAAGGTTTTTTTGATTACGAAGGGTCGTGGGCTGATACAAGTTATTTAAGATTGACTAAAGAAAACGGGATTACTTCCACAGATAATCCGAATAATGTGATAATTCGTGCTATGGTAGAAAATGAACAATGGGGTTGGATTCCACGAATGAGTCTTACCACAAATTTTGGCGAACTTATTTTTGGTGCTGAGCTTAGATTCCATAATTCCGTTCATTGGGGAGGTATTGCTTATGGGGAAAATTTACCCATTGGTTTGAATGAAGATTATAAATATTATTATTACGAAGGTGGAAAAGATATTATTAACTTTTTCGCACACGGTAATTTTTCTTTGAGTAATAAAATAAATTTGTTAACTGAATTGCAATTTGCTTATCATAAATATAAACTATCTGATGAAAAATATATTGGAACGGATTTTGAAATTAAAGATTTGTTTATAAATCAACGAATAGGTGTAAATTATAAAGTCACAAATGACTTAACAGCATTTATTTCTTTTGCAAGGGTTACAAGGGAGCCAAGATTAAAAAATTATTATGATGCTGCTGAGTCAAGTGGTGGCGAAGTACCTCAATTTGAAAGCAACATGATAGGTAAATTTGATTTCACTAAACCATTAGTTAAACCTGAAACGATGTATGATATCGAATTAGGAACGAATTACAATTTTTCTCCTCTTGTTTTAAGTGCAAATTTATTTTACATGCTTTTCAATGATGAAATAGTTAAGAAAGGGCAACTTGATAGGTTTGGACAACCAACGACAGGAAATGTTGATAAAACAATTCACACTGGGATTGAGTTGACAGCAAATTATTTACTTTCTGAAAATTTTGAGATTATGTTAAGTGGGACTTACAGCAAAAATTTTATTTCAAAAGGATTTTATTATATTGATGACATTGATAAAATTAATTTATCAAATAATACAATAAGTGGTTCACCCGATTTGATTATCAGTGGTAACATTAAATTCAAAGAGAAAGGATTTATGGTTAATTTATTTACTAAATATGTTGGTAAATTTTATTCTGATAATTATGA
>JAFGPR010000130.1 GCA_016936095.1 Ignavibacteriales bacterium
GAAATAATATTTAAAGTATTTAATAATAACATATTATGAAATAATTACTATGCTAAATTATTAAATTTTTCATAAAAAAGTAAAAAAATGTTAGGGAATTTCCGAATGGTAGTTTTTTTCAACTATAATATTAATGTAATTCAGAATAATTTAAGATTATGTATTTACTTTAATTGTGGCAGGTAAATATTTAATCATAATTAAAATTTTAGCCACAAAAAAGAGGAGAAAATATGAAACCTATTTTGTTAATTTTTTTTATTTCATTCCAAATATCTGCTCAGCTAAATCCTGATTATATCTTTTACTCAAGTGGAGCCGTCGGAGGTAGCGATGCAGATGTATATCAAATGCTTGATGATGGGACAAACTCTTCCTTAATCTATGATGACAATGGAGACTGTAATTCTATTCAAATTTCTTCGGACGCATCTAAACTTCTATTTTCATCAACTGCGTCAACAACAACTAAGAAAGAAGTATTTATTATGTATTCCGGCAGTAACACTGCTACTCAAATAACATCAAACAATGATACTTATGGTTCAGCTTGTGGAAGATTTTATGGAAGTAATAAGATTTGGTACGATAGAGGACCTTCAGCAGGTGTTCACGAATGGTGGGAAATGAATTATGATGGAACAGGGCAAGTTCAAAAAACCAATTGGCAAGCTTCCAGCAAGCAATCAGCTTCTTTTGATTTTAATTCAGATAAAAGCAAAGTTGTATATGAAAAAGGTAGTCCAAGCTCAGCTCCATCTCACGAGATTTACGTTGCAAATATTGATTTAACAAATGAATTACAAATAACATCTAATGGAGGTTGGGATGGTCAACCAAGATTTTCACCTGACGGTAGTAAACTTGTCTGGACTGGAGATTGGAATATTTGGACATCTCCTTCAAACAGTGCGTCACCTGTTAAAATTACAGATGTATCAAGTGGTCATTATGCATCGTGTCCTGTTTTTTCAAGAGATGGACAATATATTTATTATACATATTCAAATGGAACTCAATATGACATATACAGAATGAATACTGATGGAACTAATAAAACTAATATTACTAATACCAATGATTTTAATGAATATCCTTATTGCGTTGGAGATAAATTTATTATTTATGACACTTTGGTTGCATATTATCCATTTAATGGAAACGCAAACGATTCCAGCGGAAATGGAAACCACGGGAATCCATCTGAGGTTGTATTTGCTGAAGATGGGACACGACAAGTAGCTCAATTTACATCTGCAAGCTATATTGAAATACCTGATAATAGTAGTTTGGATTTTTCATCTGCAGAGGGTTTGACTATTGCATTTTGGATTAAGCATACACAAAGTGAAAGTTGTGATATTTTAAGAAAGATGGGATTAGGTTCTACTGAAGATGATGAGTATGCAATAGAAATACAAGAATTTACGGGTAAGCTCGTTTTTCGTCTTAATTCCCCGGGAGGATATTATGAATGGCTTCTCTCTCGAAGTTCTTTAATCTTAAATAATTGGAATCACGCTGTATTTATGTGGAATAAATCCGATAGCACAATATCTTTTTATATCAATGGTATAATAGACACTACCACTCATTCTTTAATAACTTCTATTCAAAATACTAATGTACCACTTAGAATCGGACATGCTCTGCAAAGTTATTTAAATTCATTTATTGGTTCACTAGACAATCTCAGGTTCTATAATAGGTCTTTAAGTGATTCTGAAATTCTTGATCTTTATAATGGAGAAATGTTAAGTAATATATATGATGACTTTGTATCGATTTTACCAAAAGATTACAAATTATTCCAAAACTATCCAAATCCATTTAACCCTAGTACAAAAATATCTTATGAAATACCAAACACAGCATCGGTAAACATTAAGATATTAAATATACTTGGACAGGAGATTGTAACTTTAGTTAACGAGGAAAAGCCAGCAGGTCATTACGAGGTTGAATTTAATGCCTCGAATTTAACGAGTGGTATCTATTTATATAGACTAAAAACGGGTGATTTTGTAGAAACGAAAAAGATGGTGTTGTTGAAGTAGCACTAAAAATATAATTATTTTTCAGAGCCGCGAGTTGCGGCTCTTTTTATTATTTCATCTGCTCCACAAAATCCCTGAAGAAAAAAATCTTTTTTGTGTCACTAGAGTTAATTAAAAAATTTTGGTTATCTTTTGATGTATTTTATAAGTTAATAAATTTTTACTTTCATTTTGTTATTTAATTATTTTAAAATTAATACATATTAGCAACAATATAATTTTATCATAAAGTAACTTAGTTTAATTGTCATCTCATCGAAAAGTTTTTTTATGTAAAATTTTAATTTTAATATAAATAATTTAAATAAACTATTTGTCAAATGTTAATTATTTGTGTCCAACACTTTGGATATTATTAGCTAGATCTTGCTATTGTTACTTTAATAATAACATCTTTCTAGTCTGCGAAAATAATTTATTAGTAATGCGATAAAAATAGATACCGCTTGGGAGACATGATGCGTCAAAGATTATATTATTATATCCTGCATTTAGCTCTCTATTAACTAATGTTTTTACTTCTTGGCTTAACATATTATAGACTTTTAACGTAATATATTCGCGTTTTGAAAGAAAGATGGGAATGTTTGTAATTTGATTGAAAGGATTAGGATAATTCTGCTCTAATATAAAAACATTTACTTCTTGTTCATCGGTATATATTGAGGTAGTACCACGCAGCCATTCTAAAAAAAGTATGATGCTATCGGTTTCGCTCCATAGGGTAAAACCATCAAATTCCATTTCGCGAATTTTCATCTCTGAAATAAGAACCTCAGCAACATTTATGGACTTGTTGACCGTCATATCTGGAGTTAATATCCCGAAGAAAATTTGTACTTGAGGATTTATCGATCTGACTTCAGTCGCACGACTAACGGCCCATTCAACATAATCCATACCTCCTGGGTCTTTTGCAGGATAAATTTTTAGAAGCTCAATAGCGTGAATGTGAAGTTGCTCGGATTGCGCTAAAGCTTCGGTATGTTGTGTGCCAAATTGATAGTTTAATCCGGTTGACAATTTAATTATATGACCATATTCTTGAGAAGTTTCATAAAGATAGGCAAGCAAATCAATAATAGTTTGAGCAACATCATTTGTTTCATCGGGGGGAGAGTCCCACTCAATATCATAAGCAAAAATATCCGTATATGGCGCCCATTTACTTTCATGTTCTTGTGCTTCTCTCCAAGACGGCCAGTTTGTTGCTACTTTTCCTTGGGATAATATTGGTGGGAAACCTATATTATTCAATACTTGATGACGTAAGAAAAGAAGCCTATCATTTTGCAGAGCTATTTCCTTGAACAATTGATAGTTTGTTTCAGTGTAGTGTATAGTAATTAATAAAGAATCACTTATACTTTTATTCATCTCCACAGAAAAGTTTGAAGAAACTTGAGCATTAAACCTCATAAATGTAAAAGCTAAAAAATATAAAGCAATAAAATATTTCATGTTTACACCTATAAATTTTTTTTGAATTTACTAAAAAGTTAGGTGCAAAAAGTAAAATCAGCTTTGTATTATATTTATCTAGATGTTACTTAATTAATATCATTTTGTAAATAAATATTTCTAAAATTATTAAATAATTTTTATTTTATGTTTAATTAAATATTTAATAAATTAGACAAAATATTTTCTTCTTGGTTTAATAAAAAATGACATAAACAATTAAATATTTTTTAAATTTTCTAAAAAGCGGAATAATCCTAAATAAAATGAACTTTATTTAAATCTTATTCTCTGCGTCTTTGCGTCTCGGCGGTAAAATAATTCTTTGCATTTAATAAAAATTAACTTCATAATCAATAAATTCTTTTCCCTTGTAATTAAATTTGGCACTAAAGAAATTATCTTGGAATAACCAATTTAAAAATATTTTATCACCATCCCATAATTTGAGGTCAAGCAGTTTGTCGTCTGGTATCCATTCAAGTTTTCCTTCGGGAGAGTCAATAATTTCTCCTTCAAAATCTTTGGAAACAAATACAAAAACATACCAATCGTCTTTTCCGTCGAATAATGGAAATGTAATAATACCCTTCAGTTCAAGTGAATTTACTTTGAATCCCGTTTCTTCAAAAATTTCTCGTCTTGCACATTCTTCGGGACTTTCGCCTAATTCGAATTTTCCACCAATACCATTCCATTTGCCTTCGTGATAATCATTTTGTTTTTTATTCCTGAATATCATCAGGGTGTGGTTGTCTTTCATCAAATAGCAGAGTGTTGCAAGTTTCATACAATATTTATTATGTTTCAGCGTCGTTGCGGTAATAATATTTCTACCACAGAAATGCATTTCGACATGCTCGATGCACCGCAAAGACACTAAAATTTTTAATAACCAATAAATTGATTTTTTAATAAATAATTCTGAACATAATCTTTTACACCTTCTTCCAAGGAATACAATGATTTATCATACCCTGTTGCCAAAAATTTTTTCATATTTGCTTGTGTAAAATTTTGATAATTTGATACGAGATGTTTGGGCATATCAATGTATTCAATATTAATAGGTTTGCCGAGCGATTCAAACATCGATTTTGATAGATCATTCCAAGTTCTTGCTTCGCCCGTGCCAATATTAAACAAACCATTTATATTTGGTTTATCCATAAAATATATTGTCATATCAACAGCATCTTTAACATAAATAAAATCCCTCATCTGTTCGCCATTCTTAAATTCCTTTGAATTTGATTTAAATAATCTGACTTTACCCATTTCCATGATTTGTTCGTAGGACTTATGAACCACACTCCTCATATCTCCCTTGTGATATTCGTTCGGTCCATATACATTGAAATATTTTAAACCAACAAATTTTTCAAGCAATCCCATCCTCTTCATCCATAAATCAAAAAGTTGTTTTGAATTACCATACATATTTAAAGGTCTGAGAGATTCCAATTTTTCTTCATCATCGTCGAAACCATTTGAACCATCACCATAAGTTGCTGCCGAAGAAGCGTAAATAAATCTTGAGTTGGATTTTAAACAATATTTAGCTAATTCTTGGGAGTAGTGATAATTGTTTGTTAATAAGTAATCTGCATCAATCTCAGTGGTACAAGAACATGCTCCAAGATGAAAAATTGTTTCTATATCATAAGATATAATATCATCCATTATTTGACGAATGAAAACATCCTTATGAATAAAATCATTAAATTTAAGCCCATACAAATTTTTCCATTTTTCTTCTTTTGCAAGTTCATCAACAATAATTATATCATCATACCCAAATTCATTTAAGCGATGAACTAAAACACTACCAATGAATCCAGCTCCACCTGTTACTACAATCATTTTTACCTCTATTTAAGTTAGTTTTTAGCCCTATTTTTTTTATATTGCATATAAACAAAAAATATTTTGTTTATTATTCTCTTTCTTTGTGTCTTGTAATCTTTGTGGCATAAGTAATTACCACGACGGCACAAAGACTCAAAATTTAATGTATTATTAAAAATTCCTATTGGTAATTTACTAAAAAAATTTGGAATGAATACTTTCGATATTATAAAAAAAATACTTGATGAAAAGATCCTTGTCCTCGATGGTGCAATGGGTTCTTTAATTCAATCGTATAAGTTGAGCGAGGAAGATTTCCTTGGAGAGAAATTTAAGAATTCTAATTTCTTTTTGCAAGGAAACAATGATATCCTTTCAATTACCCAACCGGAGATAATAAAAAATATTCACAAGCAATATCTGGATGTTGGTGCGGATATTATTGAAACAAATACCTTCGGGGCAAATGCTTTTATTCAAGCAGATTATCATTTGCAAGATTATGTCTATGAAATGAATTTCGAAGCCGCAAAAATTGCTAAGGAGATCGCTGAAAATTACACAAAATTAAATCCTAATAAACCGAGATTTGTTGCCGGTTCACTCGGGCCCACAAATAAAACGGCTTCTATCTCTCCTGATGTAAACAGACCAGAATTTCGTTCTGCTTATTTTGACGATTTTGTGAATGTGTATTATGAACAGGTTCGAGGACTCGTTGATGGTGGCGTTGATATTCTTTTAGTTGAAACAATCTTTGATACTTTGAATGCAAAGGCGGCAATATTTGCTATTCAAAAGTATTTGTCTGAGATAAACAAAATTATTCCTGTTATGATTTCTGGAACTATTGTTGATATGAGTGGAAGAACATTATCAGGACAAACAAC
>JAFGPR010000131.1 GCA_016936095.1 Ignavibacteriales bacterium
CAACACTTTTACCCACTTGTATGCAAAATAACCACTTTTTTTTGGGAAAGTCAAGTAAAAAGTGAAGAAATATTCTTCAAAATCGCTATTTTTAAGAGGTTTTTAGATAAATGCAGTGTATCTAATACAATAAAATTTTTCTTTAATATTTTGTATTATATATATCTTGAAAGTTATTATAATAGAATGGATTACATCGTTAAGAAAATGTAAATATTTTTTATTTATATTGTGCTGATTACAAAAAGATAAAAATTAGAATAAAATAATTTGATTTTGAGGAGAGTAAAAAAATATAGAAAATCAGAGCCAACTATCGGATTTGAACCGATGACCTGCTCATTACGAATGAGCTGCTCTACCAGCTGAGCTAAGTTGGCTTTAATTATCGTAATTTCTTTTTATGTCTATTCTTCCTGAGTCTTTTCTTTCTCTTATGAGTAGACATTTTATGTCTCTTTCTTTTTTTGCCACAAGGCATAATGTTTTACCTCCAATTATATAAAATAAATTTTAATTTGCTTAAATCGAAATAATGTATTGCCAATTGCAAATTTATGACAAAAACAATTATTGCAGAGTAGGTGGTTTATATTTAAGTTTAGAATTAGCTATTTCTAGCTTCTTTATTCCCACGATCAACAGCTTGTTTGAAATCCTTTGAGAATTTAAATACAGGAACAAATTGTTCAGGTACAAGCACTTTTTCGCCGCTTCTTGGATTTCTTGCGTATCGTTCGCTTTTGTTTTTAACTTTAAAACTTCCAAAACCTCTTATCTCAATTCTGTTACCTTCACGAAGAGATTTAATAAGGGTAGTTAAGAATCCTTCAATAATTGCTTCAGTTTCTAGCTTAGTTAAACCAGTCCCTTCAGCAACTTTTTCAACTATTTCTGCTTTTGTCATTATTTTACCTCATTTTTTGGTTATTCAAAAATTGAAATACAAACTTAAATAAATATATGCTTAAATTCAATAATTTTAATGATTAACGGCATTTTTATTTACTAACTCAATGAAAAAATCAGGAGGTTTGGTAGCTTTTTTTGTCTTTTCGTTAATAAATACATGATTGGTAAAACCTGATATTAATATTTCTTTTCCATTTTCATGCTTGATTTTGTATTCAATATGTAATACTGCAGAATATATTTTATTAATATTTGCTTCTATTTCAAGAATATCGTCATATTTTGCTGGTTTATGATACTTAATATATGCTTCAATTAATGGTAGTTGATACCCCATTTTCTCTATCTCCGAATAGGGTAAGCCTAAATTCCTTAGAAGTTCTGTCCTTCCTACTTCAAAATATTCTAAATATTTGCCATTGTACACAATTTGCATTTTATCTGTATCCGCATATCTCACACGAATTTTTGTTTTGTTGGTTAGCATCTTTTATTCCTTTACAACACCCATCTGCCCAAATTTTTCAATCCTATTTTGAATAAGTTTTTCTGGTTTTATTTTTTTTAATTTATCTAACTCTTCAATCAAAATTTCCTTAAGATTATATGCCATCTGTTGAGGTGCTTTATGAGCTCCCCCTAAAGGTTCTTCTATTATTCTATCAATTATTTTTTGTTGTAACAAATCTTCGGCAGTAAGTTTTAAAGCTTCTGCGGCTTGTTCTTTGTATTCCCAACTTCTCCATAAAATGCTTGAACAAGATTCTGGACTTATTACAGAATACCATGTGTTTTGCAACATCAGAATCCTGTCACCGACACCAATACCCAACGCACCCCCACTTGCTCCTTCACCAATGATTGTAATAATTATTGGGACTCTGATTCTACTCATTTCAAATAAATTCTTCGCAATGGCTTCTGCTTGCCCCCTTTCTTCAGCCTCGATACCAGGATACGCACCGGGTGTATCAATCAAAGAAATAATTGGAATATTAAATTTTTCGGCTAATTTCATTAATCTTAATGCTTTTCTATATCCTTCTGGATTTACCATACCAAAATTTCTATAGAGATTTGATTTTGTATCTCTCCCTTTTTGATGTCCAATAATCAATACTTTATGTTTACCCAACTTAGCAAACCCGCCTACAATTGCTTTATCATCTTTAAATAATCTATCTCCATGTAATTCAATAAAATCTTCCGTCATGTAATTAATGTAATCAAGAGTATAGGGTCTTTCTGGATGTCTTGCTAGTTGTACTTTTTGCCAACGAGTAAGATTACTGTAAACATCATTTTTTAATTTATTAATTTTCTTTTCTAATTCATAGACTTCATTTTTTATATCTAGATTGTCTTCATAATTCTTTAATTCATTAATTTTTTTTTCTAATTCGGCAATGGGTTTTTCAAACTCCAATATTGTCTTTGCCATTATTACCTCTGTTTATTAGAGATTTTTCCTTTTATTACTCCGATATTTAATAAATGAGAAAAGGGTTTTTAAAAGTATCTCAATATCTAATATTATGCTTTGGTTTTTCCCATAATATAGAATGTAGTTATCCATATCTTCAGTTGTTAGATTTTCATCATGTTTTAACTGTACAATCCCCGTAAGTCCTTTTTTCCCTAAATTGTCAATATCACTTTTGTTATACCAAATCGGCATTCCTACAAAACTATATTTACCGCTGAATACTTTTGGAACGAGTAGTATTTTGGAAAAGTGAGTTGACAATTTCCGTCTAGATAATTTATTATATATGAATACAAATGGGTAAATAAAAATTAGCATAAAAAAAGATAATACTAAATCAAATAATCTTTTTAAAAATATGTTGAGTTTTTTATTAATATTATATTCAATTTCAATTAAATCAATTTCATCTATTTTTGAATGTAGTTTTGATAAAATTAAATCTTTACCAGTTGGAATTACCTTAAATAGAATTTCACTAACTTTAATATCATTCATTAAAGATAGTATTTCTTTGTTAGAGAAAGTATCATCAGTTAATAAAACCTCATTAATACCTTTGAATTTTATAAATTCCTCTAAATTACTAATCGATTTTTCTTGAATTATTTTATTGAAATAAAAAATATCATATTTTGCTAATAGTTTATCCTCTAGGTTTTGATTTAGTTGTTTTTTCCCAATGACCAGCAAATTTATTTTTTTCAATGTAATATTTTTCTTCCTGAAGAATATTATAAGATTTATAATACTTTTGAGAGTTATTAAGAAAATCAGAGAAAAACCTGTTGATGCTAATACAACTCCTCTTGAAAACGCATATTCTTTGAAAAAATAAGTAATTGATGAATTAATAAAAAATCCTGTAATGATCGCATTGAATGTATGTTTGATTGAATGTTTGAATTTCTTACTATAAACACCAAATATACTTAGAAGAATTACCCAAATAATTACATAGATTGTAATAATAAAGAGATAATCATTTGTTGGGAAAATATCAAATCTTAACTTTACTGATAACACTAATGATATAAAAATTAAAAGTGCGTCTATTAAAACGAATGAAAATAATTTAATTATTCTTTTAATATATGATAAGAAGAGTCTTAAGAAAATTCCGATATTGATAATTATAGGCAATAATTTATTTGTTCCTGATAGATTTTTTTTAACAAAGATGGACATTGCACCATAGAAATTGTTAACGTAAGAGATTTTAGATTTTCGCGTACTCTCTCCTTTTAAATGTATTGTATTAACCTCTGGGAGGTAAAATATTTTATAACCTTTTTTCTTAATTCTAAAACATAGATCTATGTCTTCACCATACATGAAGTAATCTTCATCAAAAAGTCCAACTTCATCCAAAACATTTTTAGGCATGAACATAAATGCACCATTAACAGCATCAACCTCGTGGATTTTATTTTCATCTAGATATGAAAGGTTGTATTTACCGAATATTCTACTTTTCGGAAACAGTTTTGATAACCCTAAAAGACGTGGCAATGCAACTCTTAATGATGGAAAACTTCTTTTGCAGGCAGGATCTAATTTTCCATTCGCTTTAATCAATTTTGATGTGACAACACCAGTTTTTGGATTATTGTTGATGAAATCAATTAATTTTTGGAATGTTCCTTCTTCGAGAATTGTATCAGGATTCAATATTAGAATATATTTTCCGTTAACAAGTTTTAGTGCAATATTATTAGCCTTAGAAAAACCAAGGTTTTTATTGTTTTCAATTAACTGAATGTGAGGATATTTTTTTTTAATTAGTTCGACACTTCCATCAAAAGAATTATTGTCAACAAGAAAAATTTCTAAATTATGACTTGAAGTATTAGATTTGTAAATAGAAGATAGACAATTATCAAGCGCATCTTTAACATTAAAATTTACTATGACTATCGAAATATCGATCATTTATACATTTGTATTAATTATAATTTATTACTGATTAAGTTTACCGAAAATACTTCTTGCTCTTAATTTCCAAACCATGCACAAAGCTTCACGAATAATCTTTTTAGACATTTTGGATGCGCCCTCTTGACGTTCAGTAAATACAATTGGAATTTCTAAAATCTTAAATCCTTTTTTCCATGAAATAAAATTCATCTCAATTTGAAATGAATATCCGTTTGATTTTATGTTGTCCAAATTTACGGATTCCAAGACTTTGCGACGAAAACACTTAAAACCACCTGTACTATCTGCAATAGGCAATCCTGTTATTATTTTTGCATATTTATTTGCTGTGTAACTTAATACTAATCTTTTTAATGGCCAGTTAACAACATTTGCGCTGTGAATGTATCTGCTTCCAATTACAAGGTCATAATTTTCAATTTGTTCAATAAATCTTGCTATATCTTTTGGATTGTGAGAATAATCAGCATCCATCTGGATTACAAACTCATACCCGTTTTCTAACATATATTTGAAACCTCTTACATAAGCAGTACCAAGTCCAAGTTTACCTTCACGTTGTATTAATTTTACACGATTATCTGTCAGACTGAGCTGTTTTACAAAATCACCAGTTCCATCCGGGGAATTATCATCAACTATCATAATGTCCGCTTGAGGATACAATGAATTTAAATCCGGAATTAATTTCTGAACATTATTAAGTTCATTATAAGTAGGAATTACAATAAGGCATTTAGATAATTTTCCTGAATTTTTGTTTGTTACTTTTTCACTCATAATTTTTTATATTAATTATAATGACCTCTCATAAATACAACAACAAAAATTGTTCTGAATAATATTTTTATATCCATTCTCA
>JAFGPR010000014.1 GCA_016936095.1 Ignavibacteriales bacterium
AGCGGCTATTGGGGAAGCTGCGGTGTTCAGAAAGTCCTGAACCGTTTCTTTGACAGCGACCTCAAACTCGATGGCATCATCGGCAACCAGACCATTGCGGCCATCAATGCCTGTAACCCAGAGCAGCTCTTTAATGCCATCAAAGCGGCTCGGATTCATTACTATGAGGTCATTGCGAGAAAGGGGGAGAATGCGAAGTTTTTGGATGGGTGGTTGAGGAGGATTGAATCATTTTACTTCAAATTTTAACTTCATGCTCAAATTCAAATCGTATATTTATTTTTCTAATGAAATTCAAAACATCTGGTATGAGCGAGACAGAAATCAAATTAAATCCAACAGAAAATGATATTGAAGAAATTAAGAATTGGTTAAAAAATGAAGATGCCAAATTTAATGAAGGATTTTATTGTAATTGGAATATTATATGGGATTCCTTTTTGAGAAAGCAACTTATATGTTGTAGTATAAATGATACTCCAGTAGGATTCTTAGTATGGTCAAAAGGTGAAATTTACATTGAAATTGATATTATGGAAATACGACCAGAGTACCGAAAAAAAGGTATCGGCCATTATTTTATTGAAAAAATTTCTGTTCATTTTAAAGACTTAGGATTTAAGGCGCTCAAACTCTTTTGCGAACCACGTGAATCTGAATCATTTTGGGAAAAAGAAGGATTTATTCAGTTCCCTAAAAGAGGATATTCTGAATCTGACCTAACATTTTTCAAACCACTTGTTGAAATTCTTGCAACAACACAAAAAGATAAATCACTAAATAAAATCGAATTGTGGGATGTAGAACCACACGAGGCTACAAATTTAAAAGCTAAATGGACGTGGAATATAAACCTCAATGATGATGATTGCTTAAAAATACCGATACTCCATCCTTGTAATATTAATTGGAACATTCGCTGGACAAGGAATGGACAAATTGCGATAGAAGATAAAGTAAAATACTTTTCACGTGATTACCCTATTTATTCGGAACCTTTTCTTTTTATTGAAGAGCTACATGAAAATTAAAAGCCCTAACTAAGATATAATTAGGGCTTATAAATATTGCGTTCTCACTTATACTACTAGTCTCAATTTCCCTTTTGACAAGTTAGGCTTACAAAATCTATTGATTATATCAATTGGCAGACTGAATGCCTCAGAAAGTTCATTATCAGAATACTCTAATTCGGATTTGTGCATTTCATAACTCTTAACAAACAGAGTTGGAGAGTCTATAAAGACATCAATTGGCTCATGTTTTTTATAGCCCATTCTGCTCATTTCAATATTTATGTAAGTATATCTATCTTTATCTATACAACCCAAATCGTATGCCCTCCGAAGAATTGCAGCCATTGAAGTTAACCAGTATCTTTTAAGTTCAGCCAAACCTGATAATTTTATTCCATACAGTGATTTTTTAATATCTGTTTCAGGCATTAAAAATTCCGAAGCAAAAGTATCTGCTTCCTTCTCCCTTTCTTTATCTCCTCTATAATCAGGAATTGGAAAATCACCCAACACATGCATTATAAGATGCCCTAATTCGTGTGCGATAGTAAATCGTTTTCGGTCATTAGAAAAAGACTTATTAATAATTATTACAGGTGTACCTCCATCCGTTTTTATTGATGCACCGTCAAATTTCTCAATATGCTCAATTTCGACTATTATTATGCCATGCTTTTCTAATAATTGGATAATATTTCTGACCGGTTCACCTTGCTTAATCCCTAGACTTTTCCTTGTGTGCTTAGCAATACTATTAACTGAAAATCCATCATCTATATCCAACGGAGCTAAAGTAAATTCAGGCCAATCAATTGATTCCGTCATCTGATCGACAATATAACCAACCAATCTAATTGAGGATTCAATATTCGTGACATCCTTCTTATTAATAGTTGAACGTTTTCTATAATGAGGATTTTCAACGGCATTTGAGATTGTTTTACTAAAAAAACCAACAGGAAAATCTAAAAATTCAATAATCTTTTTCAGTAATTCATCCGAAAGAGTACTAATCCCTTTCTCAAATTTCGATAAGTTCGATTGTGACAGTCCGGAAATTTGAGCCGCAAGATCTGTTTGATTATAACCTCTAAACTCTCTTGCAAAAGTTAATTGTCTAAAATTAATTTCCATAGTGCTTTGTTTTCCATTTGTTGACTTTTAGCTGTAAAAATATCGGTGCAGCCATTATTTATTTACTCATTTACAGCTTTCTTTTTCGCATTTTTCAATTTTGGTGTAGCAACTTCTTCTGATGGTTTTTCCATTCCAACAGTTTTTGTTACTGTAATATCAGACTCTTCAATTGTCCACCTTATTTGATTCTCATCAATATAAACAAGCTGAGGCTGATAGATATTACCTATTCTGTCCTTTTTATATCCAAAATACAAAATAGGTTCTTCGACAAAATCAAAACTATCAAATAATGAATACATCATTTGTAAATTGATAGATTCAACAATTTTTGTCCTAATATTCATAGGCATTCCTTTATTATTCAATTTCTTGAACAACACCAAATAACCTTTTGTATTCAAAATAAACCGTTTGTATTTCCCATATTTCCAATTCACGGGGAAATACTTCTGTATCCCTTGAATTAATTTGGAATTAAATAACGAAGCTTCAAAACCTCTACATCTTGATTCTGGTGGAGTTTGAACAACTTCATTGTTGTAATTTTCACAAGCTTCTTCAAAAGCATTAAAAAATAAAGGCAGTTCATTTTGTAAGTCGATTAAACAACC
>JAFGPR010000132.1 GCA_016936095.1 Ignavibacteriales bacterium
GCTTGAACGTAATTATATGTTCATTCTTTTACTTATTTCAAATATTATTTGGATTTCTTCCGCAAGAATAATTAAACAATACGATAACTTCACACGACGAGTTTTCTTTTTTCAAATCCTGCCAATTATCAAACTTGTTATCATTCAGGTTTTAGTTGCCATTTTGTTTATCTTCTTTACAAAGGAAGATTTATTCACAAGAAATTTTATTCTTTATTTTTCTATCGGATTATTTTTCACTGTTGCGATTAAAGATAAATTAATTAAAATGTTCATCAAACGACAGCGAAGAAAAGGAATAGGTGTTAGAAATATTATCATTATCGGAACAGGAGAATTAGCAGATAATTTTGCAAATTTTATCAAATCAAATCCTGTATTTGGATATAAGGTTTCTGGATTTCTTGACGACATACAGG
This sequence comes from Ignavibacteriales bacterium, assembly GCA_016936095.1. Classification (GTDB taxonomy): domain Bacteria; phylum Bacteroidota; class Ignavibacteria; order Ignavibacteriales; family Melioribacteraceae; genus JAFGPR01. Next base: position 420 of record JAFGPR010000132.1, read on the forward strand.
ATATTAATAATTCATTGTTGTTAGGAAAAATAAACGATTTAGAACAAATCATAAAAGAAAAGGAAATTAGCGAAGTAGTAATTGCTCTTCCATTGAGCAAGGCAGATTTAATTGAGGACATAATCAAAAAATGTGATGTTAATGCACTCAACAGTTACGTAATTCCTGACTACTTCAAATTTTTATCAAACAAATTTACAATTAGTCTCTTCGGAAATTTTCCTCTCATATCTATAAGAAGTAATCCATTAGATGAAATGCAATGGCGATTCATAAAACGATTATTTGATTTGACTATTTCTATTAGCATTTCAATTTTATTTTTATGGTGGCTAATTCCAATAATCGGTCTTTTGATAAAAATAAATTCAAAAGGACCTATATTTTTTATACAGGAACGCGTTGGTAAAGATGGAATGATATTTAAATGTACTAAGTTTAGAACGATGACGTTAAAGGCTAGTTTAGAAACTAATTCTGATATGCCTGTTACAGAAAACGATTCTAGAGTTACAAAAATTGGTTCATTTTTGAGGAAGACAAATCTAGACGAAATACCCCAGTTCATTAATGTATTAAAAGGTGATATGTCCATTGTAGGACCAAGACCTCATGCAATTCCTTTCAATAGAAATTATACTCAAATGGTAGAAGAAATTAGACTTCGTCATCGTATTAAACCGGGAATTACTGGCTGGGCACAAGTGCGAGGATTGAGAGGTGATGTTTTTGACTTTGAAGAAAATAGACAAAGAACACAAAAGAGGATTGAACGTGATATTTGGTATATAGAAAATTGGACGTTTTGGTTGGATATACAAATCCTATTCGAAACGATATGGCAAATTTTCCGTGGGAAAAATAAGGGCAATTAAAGCTTTGTGCTTTTTGAAGCTAATATTTTCACCACAAAGGTCACTAAGAACACTAAGAGATTCTGCGTCCTTATTTTTTTTGTAAATAAAATTTACTTTTTTCACCAATAAACAAATTCAAGACAAACACAAAAAGAACTGACAAAATCGGTGATGTAATAAACCCACCCAAAAAACTCGATATCAGCAAACCTAACATTGCAATAATCGACGCAAATACAATATCATAAGAAAATTTATCTGATTTAATTTTCTTCAAAACTTTTATGCCACAAAATAAAATATAAAAAATAAATATTAAATAAATTGCAATAGCAAATGCACCGCTTTCAATATAGATCTGAATAAAATCATTATGCCATTGATTTATTTCCTTATCAGAAAATTCATCTTGATAAGGAAATATTTCCTGAAATGTTCTTGGTCCAAAACCAATAAATGGATGCTTATCCCACAATGCAAAAAATCCTTTATAAATGATGTCTCGGTCAGATAATGAAGTTGGATTCTGTACCCGGTTAGTAAATTCTTCTTTGTTATTTTGAATAGAAAAATATGATATAAATGCTGTTATTATTAAAAGAGCTGCGATTCTAATAAATCCTCTTTTTTTAACAATCATAATAAAAATGTAGATTGCTCCTCCCAAGAATGTATCCATTCTCCCCATTGCAAGTGCTATTCCAGTCAAAACAACAACAATAGACACATACCAAATTGGTTTTTCATATTTCTTTAAAAACGAAAAATCGTTTGTAAGCAGAAAAGCAAGTACCACCAACAAATAATTTGAAAAAGTTGCATATCCAGATGTAATTGATTGTGCACGGTGAACTAATTTAAGATTAAATTGCACTATTCCAATCAGTGCGACAATAACACCAATAGCCACAAAAAAAGCTATAATATAATTTATTTGTTTCTTTTCGAGACTCTTCAAATAATAATTTAATGCAAAGAAACCGACATAAAATAGAACCTCTTTTAAGTATGCCTGATTACTCTCATCAGGAAATTGTGAAAATAAAATTGAAAGTACACGCACAACAAGAAATAAAATTATAAACAATCCAAATAAATCGAATGCTTTAAGTTTCTGTTTGTTCTTATCAAAAATCCACATCAGGAATAAAGCGGCGGTAAATATTTGAAGTGCAAACAATGATAACAAAAAACTTGCAGCGATACTGCAAATTATTATTACAATTAATATTTTAGGATATCTACTTTCAATTAACATATCTATTCCAATTTATTTTATGTTGAAATTACCTAAATGCATTTCGTAAAGTTTTTTATATATACTTGTTTTATCTTTAAGCAATTCAGAATGTTTCCCGACTTGAACAATCTTACCTTTATCTAGGACAATTATTCTGCTTGCATTTCTTATTGTGCTTAAACGATGTGCAATAACAAAAACCGTTCTGTCTTTCATTAGTTGTTCAATCGCTTCCTGAACTAATTTTTCAGATTCGCTATCTAGAGCAGAAGTTGCCTCGTCAAAAATCATAATCGGTGGATTTTTTAATAATGCACGAGCAATCGAAAGTCTTTGCCTCTGACCACCGGATAATTTTGTACCTCTGTCTCCGACTAATGTATCGTAATTAATCGGCATTTCCATTATAAAATTATGTGCATTCGCTACTTTTGCCGCCTCAATTATTTTTTCTCTTGGACAATTTTCCAATCCATAAGCAATATTATTCGCAACTGTGTCGTTGAATAGAACTGTTTCTTGTGTAACTATTCCCATTAGAGAGCGTAAGTCGATGATTTTAATTTCTTTTATGTCAATTCCATCTAGCAGGATTTTTCCATCAGTTGGATCATAGAAACGCGGAATTAAGTCCACGAGCGTTGTCTTGCCAGCACCACTACTTCCAACGAATGCAATTATCTCTCCTTTCTTTACTTTGAAACCCACTTTTTTTAGCACTAATTCATCAGAATCTTCATAATGGAAAGAAACCTTTTTCAATTCAATATTCTTTTTAAATTCTGAAATACGAACTGGATTTTCAATATCTTTTATAAGTGGTTTTGTATCAATTATTTTAAATATCCTATCTGCTGCTGCATTGGCTTCTTGTATTCTGTTATTTACAGTGCTTAATTCTTTCATTGGTACCATCAATTGAAGAATTGCAAATAGAAATCCGAAAAATTCACTTGCTGAAAATGCTTGGTTCTCTAATACGAGATTACCACCGATATACATTATAATCACACCACTTATCACACTTAAAAATTCAGTCATTGGTGAAGCTAAATTTCTAACACGCGTCATTTTCAGAATTATTTTACTGTAAAGGGTTGTTTCTCTTTTAAATCTCTTGTTTTCAAATTCCTCCATGCCAAATGCTTTTACGATTTTTACACCACTGATTGTTTCTTGTAATATTGTTGTTATGTCCGCCATCTTTTCCTGTAATCGGCCGCTGTGCTTTCGCATTTTTTTTCCAATAAAAACAATTATCCAAACTGATAGTGGAAGAAATATCATTGAAAAAAGCGTGAGTTGCCAACTTATAGAAAATGCAATTCCTAAAAATACAATTATCGTAATTGGTTCTCGAATTAAATTGAAGAATACCGCCGAAATGCCATGTGCTACCTGAACGTCACTTGTAATTCTTGATATAAGTTGTCCAGTTTGTTCGTTCTTGTAAAAACTCATCGGTAATTTATGCAAGTGTACATAAGCTTGGTCTCGCAAATCTTTCACAAAATTTTGTTCCACATAAGCAAGAAACCAACTTTGTAAATAGCCAAAAATATTTTTTAGGAAAAATGCAATTGCTATAAGAATGCAAATTTTTAATAGTATGTCAGATTTTGTACCTTCGAACAAATAATTGTTAAATGTATCAGTAATAAAATCTTTAATATCAATTATGAAATCGGGTAAAAAAGAATCAGATGTCGTTTGAACCTGTTCAGGTTGAACTGTCTGTTCTGGCATATCATTGAAAAGCGTTTTTAATAGAGGAATAGTCAAAAAAACTGAAATTCCATTTAGAATTGCAAATAAAATTGTGAAAATTACAGAAAGTGACAGATGCTTCCAATAGGGCTTAACAAAAGATAATAATCGTAGATATGTTTTCATTATAAAAGAAACTTAAAAATAATTCATTTAAATTTAATCATTTTTCAATTCTTCATCATCTTTTTTATCCTTATGCTGTATTTCCCATACTTTCATATTCGTTTGAATTGTCGTAATTGCATTCAACATGGAAATACAAAATCCATGCATACCATCTTTAAATCCTTTCTTAGAAATATAAAACCGAAAGAAAGCAGAAAAACCTCGTAACAAAATTCTTATGCCACCAACTTTTCTTTTCCCTTTTAATTCAATTGACTGAAGTGTAGTATAGTAATTTATTTTTCCGATTGTCTTATCCAAACTGGTGTGAGTAAAATGTATTAACTTATTTTTCAATTTAGCAGTTTTTCCGTCAACGTTAAATCCCTCGTGGACAAGTCTATCAAAAATTTTAGTCTTATTTTTATTAAACAACCTTAGTTGATAATCATCATTCCAACCGCATGAAGTTATTTTTTTTTCTAAAAAATAATTTTCTCTTTGAATAAAATACCCCATAACATCATCGAGATCAAGATTTTCAATTTCTTCTTTCAATTCATCTGAAACTCTTTCGTCTGCATCAATGCTTAA
>JAFGPR010000133.1 GCA_016936095.1 Ignavibacteriales bacterium
CTATCACTTTTTGCTGCGAAAAATCTTTGCAACATATACCCGCTTGTTCCTCCACTTCCTTCAATAACAGTTTTAATCAAATAAAATATAATCGCAATTCCGAAAAGATTATAAATTGAATAGGCTGATTCTTGTGGTATATTTAGTTGCCATTTTGGAATTATATTAGTCCACAGTTCTTTTGTGGTTTCAAATGTTATAAATCCACCTTGTTTTAAGGGAACAGAAATTTGAAATGTTGCAGGAAGAATAAATTGTGTAAACGATATATAACAGATGATAATAATTGAAGCAAAAATTAATATTCCCTGAAAAACATCTGTCCAAACTACACCATACAAACCACTAGTTACAGTATAAATCATAGCTAAAAAGATCATAATCAATGCTGCCCAGAATTCCGCTTTTATTCCGAATATTTCAGGTATTCCAAGTAACTCACCGATGAACTTTCCTCCACCAACAGCAAAATAAGTTACAATTGCAGTTGTACTTAATAAAATTGCGATTGCTGAGATTAATCTTGCAATTTTTCCGGCAGTATCACTTCCAAATCTGAATTCCATCCATTCTGCGAGTGTCATAACTTTCGCACGGCGATTCCACTTACCCATAAATATCATTAAAAAAGCCATTATTAAAACAATGCCACCACGTATTTCAATAAAAAATCCGGAAGCACCAAGAGCATAAAGAAATGCTACATTTATCATCGTTCCACTTACATCTAAGTTCGAAGCCATACCAGAAGCTCCTAAAACCCACCAAGGTAACGATCTATCTCCAAGAAAATATGAATCAATTCCTTTTGATGCTTTTTTCTGAAAATACAATCCAACAAGTACCATTCCTAATAGGTAAAAAGTAATAATTAGATAATCAATAAATGCCATATAATTACTCCAATCATTATTTTTAGTAACATTGAATAACTTATTATTAAACAATTAAATCAATTTACTTTATTAAAGTGTTAAATAGGTTTTCTTGAATTTCTAATTCGATTTATAGCTTTCTTCAAAGCAATTTCTGCTCTGTCAAAATCAATATCTTCTCGGTTAAGGACTGATAGTTTTTTCTTAGCAATGTGCAAAGCTTCTTCAGCACGTTTTAGGTCAATTTCCTGGGGAGTTTCGACTGTTTCTGCTAAAATAATAAGTTTATTATTTTCAACTTTAATAATGCCACCGCTCGTTACAAATTTATATTTAATGTTTTCTTTGTCAAGAACAGAAATTATACCGATCTCGAAAGAACTAATTATGGGAGCATGATTTAATAGTACTTGGAAACTTCCTTTTGTTCCTGGGACTGACAAGGATTTAATTTTATCGTTGTAAATAGTCTTCTCAGGAGTTAGTATTTTCAGTTCAAGTAATTGCATGTTAATCACTTATAGTTTTGGCTTTCTCAACTGCTTCGTCGATTGTCCCAACGTACATAAATGCTGATTCAGGTAGTCCATCATGTTTCCCTTCCATTATTTCTTTGAAACCTTTTATCGTATCTTCCAATTTCACATATTTTCCTGGGAATCCTGTAAATTGTTCTGCGACATGAAATGGTTGACTGAAAAATCTTTGTATTCTTCGTGCACGTTTAACAATAGTTTTATCTTCGTCAGATAGTTCATCCATACCTAAAATATTTATTATATCTTGCAAATCTTTATAAGTTTGTAAAATTTCTTTCACCTCTATTGCCGTTTCATAGTGTTCTTTTCCAATAATGCTTGGTTGAAGAATTCGGGATGTTGAATCAAGCGGATCGACTGCAGGGTAAATCCCTAATTCAGTAATTTGCCGACTTAGAACTGTTGTCGCATCTAAGTGAGAAAATGCGGTTGCTGGTGCGGGGTCTGTAAGATCATCAGCAGGAACATATATTGCCTGAACGGAAGTAATCGAACCTTTATCAGTCGAAGTAATTCTTTCCTGTAATTCACCCATCTCTGTAGCAAGGTTAGGTTGATATCCGACCGCACTCGGCATCCTTCCCAATAAAGCACTTACTTCAGAACCGGCTTGTGTAAATCTGAAAATATTATCAATGAATAATAATACATCTTTTCCTTCCTCATCTCTGAAATATTCAGCTAAAGCTAAACCTGTTAATCCTACTCGTAATCTTGCACCAGGAGGTTCATTCATTTGTCCAAAGACTAATGCAGTTTTTGACAATACTCCTGATTCTTTCATTTCTAGCCAAAGATCATTTCCTTCTCGAGTTCTTTCACCGACTCCCGAAAAAACTGAAATTCCACCATGCTGAGTTGCGATATTATGAATTAATTCTAAAATAATAACAGTTTTACCAACACCTGCTCCACCAAATAATCCTGTTTTTCCACCTTTTGAATAAGGTTCTAATAAGTCAATAACCTTTATTCCTGTTTCGTACATTTCCTGTTTTGTAGAAAGTGAAAGGAATTTTGGTGCTGGACGATGTATAGGATAATATTTGTCGGTTTTAATTTCTCCTAATCCATCAATTTCTTTTCCGACAACATTAATCATTCGACCCATTGTTGATAAACCGACAGGTACTTTAATTGGTTCACCAGTATCGTAAGCATTCATTCCTCTTACCAAACCGTCTGTAGAATCCATTGCAATTGCTCTTACTCGATTTTCTCCAAGATGTTGCTGAACTTCAACAATTAAATCATCGTCTTCAGATTTGTTGTTATTTCTTGGAATTTTAATTGCATTGTAAATTTCTGGGAGTTTTTCGGGAGGGAAATCTATATCTACTACAGGTCCAATTACCTGAACAATTACACCATTATTTGAATTCATAAATTTGCTAAAGCCATCTAATTTAAAATAAGATTTACAATTATTAATTTTGTTTGCAAAATTAAATAATTTTTTATTATTTTCATCTTAATCTTTTCATTTGGATAATATTATGGAATACTCAATATCTGATATTATTAAAACCAGAAAATCTGTCCGAACGTATAAGAATGTTAATTTAGAGAAAGCACAAATAGAAAAAGTAAATTCAATTCTTTGTAAAAATATAAAAAGTCCATTTAATAATAAGTCCCGCTTTACCTTAATTGAAAAAGAATTTGTGGAAAAAGATAAAGGGCTTAAACTGGGAACCTATGGAATTATCAAAGGAGCGAGATATTTTATTATTGGAATTATGGAAAAAAATAATGATAAATATAATGAAGATTTCGGTTTTGAAATGGAAAAAATAATATTAGATATAACAGA
>JAFGPR010000134.1 GCA_016936095.1 Ignavibacteriales bacterium
CAAGTTACCTTAAATGCCTTTTTATGCCTAAAGATTCAGTAATTCAATGTGAACAATTTTGAGGAGTTTTTGCACAGGCTGACGGTTACGTATATGAAACGTTTGGCATTTCGAAGCACTTTCCTGTCAAGTTAGAACTACTTTTGATACGAGCTGAAATGCTCGATAACCCACTGATTGCCAAATGTTTTATATACGATGTTGTGCATTCGTGCTTTATTATATTTCTTTTCACAATATTCATTTAAATAATAATCCTGCTATAAATATTAATGGCAAAAGTAAAATCATTAGAATAACTACCATAATTTCATTAAAAATATATGAATTTTCAATTCTTTTACCCTTAAAACGCAGCAAAAATGCCTCTAAAGTATTTCCACATAAATTACAAAAACTCATAAATCTTGCAAGTGTCAGAATATCTTGCGATTTCTCAATGCCATAATAACTATTTAAATGGTTGAGATATTCCCGTTCAACTATTCCTTTGCTTTCGGCAAAGTTTTGAGCAAAACATAATGCAAGTTGTTGGTTTTCGGGTACATTATTAAAATTTGCATCTAAAATTTCTTTGATTTCATTACTTGAAATTCCAGTAGATAAGGCTGCATATGTGTGTCCATAACTACAGAACCTGCATTGATTTACTTGTGTAACAGCCAACATAATACGCTCCCTGAAACTAGTGTCAATTAATTTTCTTCTAAATGCAACTTTCAAGTCTCCAAAGTTTTTAAAGAGCGAAAAACACTCCTTAATAAACGCATTTACGTTTAAAACCCTTTTTCTGAAAGTTTTCATGATTTCCTATTCCTTTTAAGTTCTTTATTAAATTTCCTTAAAGTATTGAAAATATAGAATATAGGTTGAACCTGATAGTTGACTTTATGAAAGCTGCCAATCATATAAATGTCCATTCCTGGATTATAATACATAAATGCGCCAATTGAACCCGAATTACCCCATATATCGTACCTGTCAGGCATGAACATAAAACGGAAATTCATTATACCATAACCATAGTAAAGACTTGGCCCCATTTTAGCATAATCCTGCATTTTTTCAAAAGTTTCCTTTTTAATGATTTTGTTTTCAACAATTGCTTTGTGAAATTTCAGCATATCTTCGGTAGTTGACACAATCCCGCCGCTGGCACAACTCATGCTGATACTTTTGGCATTTGAAAGGTTAATACCTTTATGGTACAAATCAACCATTGGGTAATTGCTCTTCACTTTGGGGTCGGTATAAAAAATCTGATATGTGTGTTGCATTTCTAATGGTTCGAATATGTACTCGTGCAAACATTGTGAAAAAATTTTGCCTGTGACTTTCTCAATTATCAAACCCAGAATTTCATAATTCGTGTCGCTGTAATGAAAACCACTACCGGGTTTAAATTTGGGTTTAAGTTGCTGTTTTGTCCAATTGATAGTTTCAATCGGCGTCCAAAAATGTTCCGGGTCTGAAATCATTTGATTGAGCAGACAAACGCCCTCTTTGTTTTTATCCAAATAATGGTCGGGCAAACCCGATGTATGATTTAACATATCCTTAATTTTTATTTCTTTCGAATAATCCACACCTTTGTAAATATGAAGCCCTGCTAATATTGAATCGTTAAGAAACTTTGAAATCTTTTCATCGAAGTCAATTAATCCATTTTCGCACAAGATGGTCACCATAACGGAAGTTGCCGTTTTCCCGATACTGGCGAAGTGGAAAGGCTGGTCGGAACTTACTATTTCTGTAGAATCGGGATGTGCAGCAGTTTTCCAATGTACACCCAACGATGGCGAATGAATCAACAATATACCTGTATTGTTCGATTTATTGCCACATACACGTTTTTCAAAATCTGTGATGATTTTACTCTTAAATTTTCCGCTTACTGTTTGCGATTTGACTTGTGTTACCATAATTACCAAAATAATTATCGACATGATTGATTTTGTTTTCATAATCTTTTTTCGACAAAATTAATCTGTCAATTATGGCTGTGCAATCGGGCATTGGTATGATTTTAATCACTCAGGTTGAAATCATACTAAAGTATGATGAATGTTAAAACGTTGATATTTAATGTATCTAAGAAATATTATTTATCAGGTTCGATAATTCCAACCTGTTTCTGACTTTTGCTTTAGAATAAATATTTGACACATGTGTCTTAACTGTTGGCAGAGAGATGAAAAGTTCTGTTGCAATCTCCTTATAAGTTTTTCCTGTAACCAAAAGATGCAGAACTTCTTGTTCCCTTTGGGTAATTCCAAATTTTTCCAATTGATTTTCATCGGTTGAAATAGTCTTCTCGGTTTGAACAAGTTTTTTAATATCACCTGGTATTTTACTCACCGACAAAATAATGCAAATAATTGCCAATATGATACCCCCGTTTTGCTGCAATAGTTTTAATGTGAATTTTTCATAATTAACAACAAATAATACAAAAGAAACTATCATAATTATCAACACTATAAATGCTAATAATCGTTCCGATTTCTCCCTGAACTGAATGAGTGTCCCAGGTTTTGTAAACAAGAGATAGAACATTGAATAAATAACCGACAAAAAGAGATGAACTGAAACAAACCAAATTGTTAAAACAGACTGATTTAAAGAATGCAGCAGTATAACCAATGTAATTATAATTGTGCCGATGGTGATAACAACACCATTCCTTGTTTTGCGAAACGTGTCCACTCTTTCTTTATGAATATTTATAGGTATAGAAATAGCAAATACAACGGTAAGAATATTTATTGCTAATTCCTGAATATCAAAAAGCAATGAGTTCGCAGTTTTCACAAGACCTTGAATTGTGGAAGCAATTATCAATAGCAAGAAAACTATTGTAAAAAAGATAGTTTCTTTATATTCTAAATCTTTCAAATAACAAATAACTTGAACTATCAAAGTTGCAATCCCTAAAGAATAGGCCAATATCAGAAATATGATTTTTAAAATTTCCATCGTATTCTATGGGTTGTCGGTTTTAGCTGACGCACAACGGTTGGCGGTATGGCCAGTAAGGGATTGCGGGCGATTACCTATCAAGATACAGCAAACTTTGAAGCGGACTACAAACCTTCGCATACCACTGAAACCCTTATTGGCTATACCGCTTGTTATAGCCCGTTAATCTTTGTTTTTCAATCTTTTATCATGTTTTAAAAACCAATCATATAATTCCTGATTCGGATAAACCAACCAATTAATCCAGTGTCCAACCTCAGGTTCAATTGTAAATATTAAGTCCTTGTTTTTCCCTTCCAGTTTTTTAATTATTCTTTCTGTTTCTTCAAAAGGAACGACATTATCTATTTTACCATGAAAAGCCCAAATCGGAATATTTGTAAGTTTATCAATTCTACTGTCTATAAAATCCATGTGACTTGTAAATCCGCTCATTGGGGCAATAGCAGCAAATATATCCCGATATTTGGCCGCAAGATACCATGTACCGGAACCACCTAAGCTCATGCCCGTGAGATAAACTCTATTTGTGTCAATTCTGTATTTTGCCTTTATCTCAGTATAAAAGTTTTCAAACCAATTGTCAGTTGACCACCTAGTATGTTCAGGACATTGCGGAGAAATAACTATAAACGAGAATTCCCTGCCTCGGTATATTTGATCTGGAATACCCTGACTATATAGCTTTTTTAAATTGTTTCCCCTGTCAGAGCCTCCATGTAAATAAATAATGAGCGGCCACGTTTTTAAGGTGTCTGTATTATAATCTTTTGGGGTATAAGACAAATATTGATAATCTACTTTTTTAGGATTTTGACTTAATCCATGAATAAATACTAAATCAGATTGCAAAGTTCCATCTGCTGACCAATATTTTGCATTACCGTGCAATTGTCCATCTACCCAATTTTCTTCTGCTTCTTTTTGTCCATTGTCATACCAACTAGTGCATATTCCGCTACGAAGGCCATTTTTATAATTCCCAGAATATTCAACCTGCCCATTTTTATGCCATTCCATATATTGACCTGTTTTTGTATTTGAATGATAGTTACATTGATATTCTTCTTTTATATGTTTGTCGAAAGAACTGTAGTAAGCATCCATTTGAATTTGTCCATTTTCAAAATAATCCTTAACATGAAATATGTTATTGCTTTTATCAAATTGGATTATTCGCTTATAAATAATTGTATCACCTTTTGATACAGCATAATGTAAAAGGAATGTATCAATCTCCTGGGCTTTTAGAAGTCCAAAGATAAAAATCAGTAATATGATAATTGCGATGCGTTTCATTTTATAACCGCTAACGTTTGCAATATGAAGCGGCTGGCACTTAAAAGCACCACCTTTTCAAATAGCTCATATGTTGGTTTAAAGTTCATTTGTTCAATTTAGCACTGTCCCGCCAGCTGATTTATATTGTCGTGTTGGCTACCGTAAACACTTATTTTATTACAATTTTTTTACTTACTATAAATCCTCCTGATTCAAATGATAATATGTAAATTCCAGGATTAATATATTCTTTTCTATACCATTTAACTGTATGGCTTCCAGAATTATAAATCCCCTCATTCTTAATAATATCTTGTAACTGCCCAAGATAATTGTGTATCTTTATAGATATAGTTTCGGTTTTTACTAATTCAAATTCAATCGATATGTAATCATGAATTGGATTCGGATATAAATTAAAAAATTGTTGTTTAAAAGTATTTAAATGCAATATAGTATCAATATCAACTATATCTGGTATTTTAATTGTTGCTAGAATTTTTTTAAAGTAATGAATTGGAAAAGCATCATACCAAGAAACACCATTCAAATTTAAACTATCTAATTCATTATGTACATCGTCAATCAGATCTCCAAAATCCTCTATTGTAATATCCAATAAAAGACCATTATATAGATTGTCTCCAGTATTGTGATCTTCAAAAAAATCAATTAATAAACCGATATAATTTGATCCTAAACCCATGCAATATTCCTTAAAGTCATAGTATTCTTCAGTTTTATAGTATTCAGGATTACTATGTTTTTGTATTTCTGGTTTTTGTGTTGATTCAATCCAGGTTTCATATTTTAATTCAAACTTTGCTATTGAATCGGATGGAATTTGAGATATCATCCAATTTATTTTTGCTATATCTAAAGAGTCAAACTCAATCACACTATTTTTAGTACTATCCTCTTGAGAAAATGAATAGTTCATTGTAAGAAGTAATACAAAGGATATTTTAATTGCTTTCATAACTATCTGGATTTTGTTTGTTTATGGCAGCCAACGTTGGCAATATGGCCTGAAAGGGATTGCGGGCTTAGTACCTATCCGCCGACACAAACGCTGATGCGGGGCAGAACGTTTGATTTAACCACTTAAACCCCAATGTTATATACACGATGTTATGTGGCGTATTTTTTTTCAAGATATTTAATAATTTGTAATAAACCCCATTTCGTTTCTCCATTTCCGGCATTTGCCATTATTGATATTACAATCCCTGATTCTTTTATAATAATTGCATTTGCATAATAATTCCCGGCACTGCCACTATGACTATAATAATGATTTCCATTTACAATGTCATTACCCCAGCCCATAGAATATTCTTTTGCTCCGTTGAAAATGAAATCATAGGTTGCGGATTGTAAATAATTGTCTTGTCCAATTAATCCTTTTAAGTTTACTTGTAAGTATTTCAAATAATCTAATACTGAAACACTATGATGTCCTGATGGTATATTATAAAAGAGAAAATCTTCTCCCCAATCTGTAAATCTGTCTCCATTCAAAACTTCGAGTTTGTTACTTTCCCCCCAACCTGATTGCGCTGGAATCAAATGCCCGCTTGGTTGATTTTTATTGAAACCCTGAGGCCAACCAACAATAAAGTTTACCCCTAAATCTTTATTGGTCTTCTCCAATAATTGAGCATATGTTAATCCACTGGCTTTTTGAATCATCAGATTTGCTAAAACATAACCCATACTTGTGTAATTGTAAAATTGTCCTGAATCATATTTTATGGGTTCTAATGTTAGAGCATATTCTGCAAATTTGTAGTAAGAGAATCTATTTTCTTTGTATTTCTCATTATATCCGTCAATCGTTTGTTTTACACTCCAATCATTTAAACTTTTGAGAGTTGTCCGCATGGATAATAAATCCATTAATTTTAAATCATGATATTCAGTTCTGGAAGATTCTTTCAACTCTGGAAATAAATCAAAAAATTTGGTGTCCCAAGTAATTTTACCTTCATCTACTAGTTTACCAATCATGAACGAGGTTAATCCTTTTCCCAATGATGCAATATGAAAATAGTCATTTATTGTAACTGAATCATTTGTATTTATTTGCCTTATTCCAAAAGATTCCGATAAGAGTATTTTATTGCTTGTTGCAACTCCAATCACAAGTCCTGGAATATGAAATCTTTGTCTGATGCTGTCAATTTCATTTATTACTTTATAGTCTTTAGTCAAATTCTGACTATTACAATCTAATATTGCTATAAGACTAATTATAAAAAACATTACTCTTTTCATGTGTTTAATTTTTATTGCAGACGGTTAAGTCACTAAAAAAGTTACAGGCAGTCGTGTTGCCCTAATATGCCACATAACGTTGGCAATATGGCCTGAAAGGGATTGCGGAGAATGTCACTATCAAGATACAATGAAATTGATGCGAGTGACGAACTTCGCATACCACTAATACCCTTTTTGGCTATATTGCGTGTTGGCGATAGTTATTCATCATTTTGTTTTTTATAATGTTTATCATTTATGGTAGATAATATTGGCAATTGAAGATGAAATTTTACTGCTACTATTCTGATAAATATTACTGTCAATGCAGCAATCAGCTCCGATAAAGGGCTTAGAATTTCGAATTTGTAACAAACAAAATAAACTATTCCTCCGGCAATACACGCTAAAGCATATATATCTTTGCGAAAAAGTAACGGAACTTCATTAATTAAAACATCCCGGAGGACACCGCCTAAAGAACCTGTTATCGCACCCATTATTATACATACCCAAAAAGGTAGCCCAACATCAAGACTTTTGCTTATACCAACAATTGTAAATAATCCAAGACCTATGGTATCAAACAGGAATAAAGTATTGCCCCATTTAAATAGCTTTTCTTTAAACAATAATGCTGCTAGCAAGGCTACTCCTGTTGTAATTAAATATTTAGCATCATGCATCCAAAATGGATTTACATCAAGTAATAAATCTCTCATTGTCCCACCTCCAATCGCAGTTACTAATCCAATAATATATGCACCAAACCAGTCAATATTCTTACCTGAAGCCAACTTTATGCCACTTATTGCAAATGCGAATGTTCCTAGCAGGTCAAAAATAATAGTAAAATTTACGTCTGAAATAATTGTCATAACCTATTTTAATTTGGCATTATTGTTTAATGCGCCCTAACGGTTGCGGGTATAGTACGTTGCCTGGATCGGAGCGCTTACTTGTCTGGGTACACAAAAGAACATTAGATGAACTGATATTC
>JAFGPR010000135.1 GCA_016936095.1 Ignavibacteriales bacterium
AACTTGATTAATTTCAATTTTAGCTTGGCCAAAAGAAATTAAAGTTAAAAGGCTAATCACTAATATAAGCGAAGATTTTTTCATAATAATTGCTAACGTTTTCGGGTATGGTTCGTTGCCTGGTTCGAAGCGGCCACCTGTCCGGGTACAAAAAAGAACATTAGTTGAACTGACCTTTGAAAGAGCACAAGCCGGCAATGAACTATACCCGGTGTTGGGCATAGTAGCTTGTTTATCTAATCATTTTTCCAATCTCATTAATAGCTGACTTTGTTAAGTGTTTTCCCTCAAGTAAAATAAATGTCCAGATCACCAATACAAATAATATAACAATACTAAGTGAAATGAAAAGTTCAATATTAAATGCTTTCCAAAAAATAACAAAAGTAACTGCTGAAGCCAATAAAGTTACAACAAGCTGTTTTGTTAGGTCAATTGTATATATGATAGATTTTTCCTTAACGTCTATTACTCCAGAGTCGTTTATACTTAAATTCTTAAAAATAGTCTCCCAACCATTAGATTGAAATTTGTATAATTTTTTAAACCTGAATATTGAATCTGAAATCTTTATAAGTTTAATTCTATCTGATAGATTGTTTTCAATTATCTGAAAAACCAAATCTATAGATAAATTATCCCGTCTTTCTATTTCTTTTTTAATTCCAATAATCATTTTTATATAAATAATGAATGATGGTTTATGTGTGTTTGGCTATTATGCCCAACGTTTTCGGGTATGGTTCGTTGCCTGGTTCAAGGCGGTTACTTTTCCGGGTACACCATAGAACATTAGAGGAACTTACCTTCGCAAGAGCACTGTGCCGGCAATGAACTATACCCGGTGTTAGCTGCAGGTGTTTTATTGCTCCTCGGATAATTAATGAGTATGATAAATATAAATACCTTGTCAAGTTGAAACAAGTTACCTACAAAGCTCAAATTTATTTTGTTTTTGTGCGATGGCAAAAATGGCTTTGCCAAAGCGCGTTGGCTTTGCAAGCTCTTTGACAAAGCTTTGGTCAAAGTGTTGGCATGTGCAGCTTTGGCAATGTGCTTGCAAATAGGGCTGTCAATCTTAAAACTCACTTAAATCAATATTATCCCTATCATTTCTAGACATTTTCCCATATCCACCGCATGCAGGACACTCATCATAATCATCGGTTCTCCCTTGACCATTACAAAGGGGGCAATTTACAACATCATATTGACTTAAATCAGTATTATCCCTATCATTTCTAGACATTTTCCCATGTCCACCGCATGCAGGACACTCATTATAATCATCAGTTCTCCCGTGACCATTACAAAGGGGGCAATTTACAACATCATATTGACTGAAATCAGTATTATCCCTATCATTTCTAGACATTTTCCCATGTCCAACACAAGCAGGACACTCATCATAATCATCAGTTCTCCCGTGGCCATTACAAAGGGGGCAATTTACAACATCATATTGACTTAAATCAATATTATCCCTATCATTTCTAGACATTTTCCCATATCCACCACAAGCAGGACACTCATCATAATCGTCAGTTCTTCCGCGACCATTACAAAGAGAGCAATCTACAACGACATACTGACTGAAATCAATATTAGTTGCTATTCGCTTATTTATGTATCCATCGCCATTACATGGTGGGCAAACATCATAATAATCAGTCCAACCCTTGCCGTTACAAATTTCACACACGACTTTATTTGGGTTTTTATTCAATTCAGTTATCAATTCATCCTTTACCTTAAGATAGGCATATGCGTGTTCTTGTTTAGATGAATAAATCTTTTTATCAATTGCTGCGAAAGATTTTGTAGTATTTTTAAAAGAATTATCCGTTTGAGATTTATTAAGTGATTTTACTCTCTTAATTATAGAATTGAAGAACTCCTCAAATTCTTTTTCAGGAATGGTTTTGATTATCTTTTTATCTAAACCTTGAATATATCCAAGTAAATTAATTATAGAAATATAAGAGTTAATTAAATTACCTCTTAAACGCCATATTCCTTTTTGGAAATTTATAAGAGTTTTTTTATAAGCTAAAACTTCATCTTTTGTAAGATTTTTATATTTGAAACCATAATCGTAAGCCTTGTGGTGATTGGGACATAAATAAATAAGATTATGAGGGTGATTATTCATAGTTTTTGAAACTGGCGTAATATGAGCTAACTCACCCATATTTGTATGACAGGCAACACATACTCTGTAAGCTTCCCTTTTAACTTCCTCTGAAATCCCGGCTGGAATATTTGGTCTCTGACCATTTGAAGGTATATCCCACGGCATATTTAAGTATACGTTAAATTTTAACAATTCATTCTTATCATAATAGTAAATGCCATTTCTTTCCTCAAAATTTAGTTTAATGTTGTCATTTTTCGGAGAATATGATGTGAACCACCTTAATAAATCAGGTGACATTTCAACTAAAATCGCTGCTTCAAATTCTGATATTTTATACATCTTAAATATAAAATTGAAATTGTCTTCTTTCTTCCTTCCAATTTTCAGTAGCTGTTAATATATTGCCAATTGTATCTGAAAATCTCAATGTTACAGGTTTCCCGTCTCCATAAATACAAGTATTGTAATTAAGTTTGGTCAATTTCAAAATATCTTCTAGAACTGTTTCAATATCGGCTTTTCCTCTTGTAACTTTAATATGTAAAGGATTAGGTATTTCCATACTTGTACTTGTATTTAAACGTGGTATAAATCCACGTGTGAACAAATACGCTTCATCTTCTCCTAATATAACTGCGATTCCTCGCATTACACCAAAATCAGCTTTCTCATTATCTACATCACGAAATAATTTTAATGGGGCATCATCTTTTATTACAACTCCTGTTAATTTAGTGCTTTCATTATGTTCTTCTACTGCATGTAAGAATCCTGTCCACTCAGCATCAGAGAAATTTGCCCTACCATGTATAAATAGTTCTTTTGGATAAGATTCATTATTATTTTCATAATAATCATCTAAAGCAAGATTTAATAGATTAAATGATTCTTCCTCATCCAAATGATGCTCATTTGGATTCTCGCCAATCCATAAACCATTATTCCCTCTGAAAACAGTACCATCACCATCACTTAAAAACAATTGGGCAGCACTACAGACCATATTGTTATTTGATTTACTCTGAAATTTTTTAAAAACCAGTCCTAAATAGCATACGCCATTACGAATATCAGCTAATTTCCAAGGTTTTTTTCCGAGTTTATAATATATTGTGGTTGATAATGACCAACACATAAAAGCTTTCATATCATTGCCATAGGGAATATTTGATTCCGTATCACGAAATTCCAATTTGGGTTCAACGATAATTTGAAGTGGGGCATCAATTCTTTGTTGGTTTGCTCTTGCTTTGAGTAAATGATGAAAATCAGAGCTTGTATCCATATATTGGCTCAATTCTTCACCATACATCTCTGTTTCTGTGAAAAGGGAGAATTGTCCTTGTTCTTTATTCTTAAAAAATTCAATTGTTGATTTAGTAAAGTCTGTTCCATATCCTTTTTGGATTCTACAATTATCGAATATTTTTTTAGGAACTATAACAATCCATATATTTATCCTGGCATCCTTTCCTTTTGATGCTTTTATCATCTTTTCTAAGTACAGGTCAACTAGTTTACTTGTTCTAATTCTTCTATTTTTATTTTGACTAAAAATATATTCAATTTCTAAAGGTTTAATTTCAATAAAAATATCCGGATTTTCAGGCCAATGAATATTAAATATAGCTTCAAATCCAGGGTATGATGGTCTTTGAATCTCATTGGATACTATTAGTCCTCTTTTATTTCTTTTTGTGGAAACGATCGGTTTTTTAATCTCTTGAACAAAATATTTGTATTTATTTAATTCATTTAATGTGCCAATTACACCAGCTGAAATAGAATATGAATTATAGTCAAATTTTGTACCCCATTTTTCATATGGACCAAATAGAATTAATCCATCTCTTGGATCACAAGTACGCTGATTATTACCAAAAATCAATTCAGGTTCTTTAAGATATGTAATTCTATTCAACATTGTCTGGTTCTATATATCCATAGTTTGAAATACCATTAAATGGTTCGTTGTTAATTTTCAAATATTTATTTTCGTCAATTTCAATTTCTATATATTCACTTTCTAAAGAATTTGAAACTTTAAGCATAGCTGCTAAAAGTGTTTCAAACCACTTACGATTAAACCAATCACTCGGTACACTTCTCCTCAGTTTATGATGAATTGTTTTTTCAAAACGTCTATAATTTTCATCACAAAATACAATCCCATATGAAATTTTAAAGTGAGGATTTGGATCAATATCAGCACTTGGAATTATTGAGAACGACCAGTTTACAATTTGTTTTTTCCCATTAATTTCTTCAGTAGTTTGCCCTGTAAGACTTCTTCGACCTTTTGGTTTACAATATCTTTTTAGACTAACCTGTTTATTTTGCTCATTATTTTTAAAATAAAAGACTTTAACCTTGCTCTTTTTGCCTCGAAACCAACAAATTAAACCTTTTTTTCTTAAATGTAAATGAAATGAATTATTTAGTAATCTAATTAGCTTTTTTTTCGGTTCTTTAAGAGTGAACTCGGTATCAATTAAGAGGTCTTCATTAATTAAGAATTCTTGAGTCGCATATTGTCGAGAGTCCTTAATTCTGATGTATTTTTCAATTGTTTCTTTAGTTGTAAAAGAAATTATATGATTAGCTTCTAACGTTAATGGATAAGGAATTCTGTTAATAGTCTCTTTTTCTATAAAAAATGGATTAAGTACATATATGTTTTTGGGTAATACGAAACCAAACCAGTTGCTATAATATCTTTCACTCTTAACAAAAGGTTTATTCTGTGCTTTAATAGCTTTAAACCAAATATTGTTTATGTCATCTTCTGATTTGATTTTTTTAATATTTATTTTTTCAAGCTCATTTGTAATATCTATTAATCCTTGTTGCCAATTGCAATTAAAATCTATTCCATTCCAGCCTAAATAATGATAAGGAAAGTCATTATAAGCAATATTATCAAATCGAACAGGAATAATAAAATTATGTCCTAATTCACTTGTATTGATTGTAGCTGCACAATTAAGTTCTCTTGATACTCCTGAATTTTGGTCATCAGTTTTTTTAGTATAGTTTTTTGTAGTTAATGCAATAAAGATTTCGGCTTGATTTTTTATAACTGGTTTAATGACTGTATTAAAGGAGTCTCCAGCACTTAAATCATCTAAATCTAGCCATACTTTATATCCGAGAATCTTTAGTTTAGAGGCAAGCCAAGCTGCATAGTAATCATCCTCAGGATTAGCATGTGAGATAAAAATTATGTCTCGTTGCATTTGGCTATATAATTTAATTATTCTAATAAGATATCATTATATAAAAGTAACCAATTTAATAAATAAGATGCGTCCGTAAATGGTAGCTTTTTAGTATTCATTTAACTGGATAGTTACATGTGCGGCTTTGGCAATTTGATTGAAAATAGAGAAGCAATACGATATTTTGATTCTTTCTTCTTAAACATTCGTTAAGAACCATTATAAGCCAAATTTTATTGAACTGATTGCAAAATTTAATGAAAAAATGCACATTAGAGTAGTTATACTATTTGGCTATCCATTCTTCATTGGTTAAATAACCCTTAAGACCATGTAAATAAACTTTTTTCCTTTGTTCTTTATCATTGGATTTCAACCATTTTTCATCATTAGGGATAATCCTTAAAGTACCTGATGTTAAACTTTGCATTGTGGTTATTGCATTAAATTCAGGAGTATTAACAAAATCATTTGGACTATTATTAAAACTTATGTGTAGGTGTTTTGTACGCTCCTTTTGAATTCCTAGACTTAAAGCTCTGTTGATATGAAAGTCCCCAAAGGAATAGCCTATAGTTATAATATAATCAGCATTATTACAATCTGAAGTAAATGAATTAAAAAAGAGATTAAGAGGTTCTAAAGATAATCGCTGGACTTTATTATATCCTGTTACAATATTTATCGGAAGGATTGTATGGCCTGGGTTAGCAGACAGCATACTCCTAAATTCAATAGTAGTATGAGTTTGGTTGGGAGTACATGAAAACTTGTAACCCAATTGAGATATAACAAAACTTCGTTGCCAATTTAAACAACCGTGCAAGTTATAATAAGTATTACATGCCTTATCATTCAATATTTTATCTATCTGATAATCATCAGAACTGTTTAATTCAGACGAATCTTTAGTATTAAAACCGTCAAATATTTTAATCTTATCTCTTAAAACATGCGGGAATAACCTATCATAGTTAGTGGTATATGCTCTAATTGTATAACCAGATGATTGCAGAAACTGAATAAATCTTTTTAGTGAGTTGTTTATTGATAAATTATCTTCATTACAAATAGAAACAACATACTCTTCAATTTTAGTAGCTACTAACGAATAGTAATGTTTCAAAAGTTCAGAGAAATAAATTCTATCAACAATTGATTGTTCTACATTTTCGAAATATTCATTTGTTCGAGGTATATGTAATTGAACCAAATCTTCTGGAGAAGTAATAATCTCGAAACGATAATCCTTTATTTCATCAATCCAAGATTCTAATGAATTAAGTAACGGAATAAATGAAGTGTTTGCTGGACTTGTTCCTCCTTCATTTGTTTTTGATAAAACATAATCAACCAATAATTCAAGAACACCCAGAAAAGTTTCAAAATTTACAGAACCGGAAACGCCATAATATTCCTCTAGTTTGCTGAATACAAATTCACCAATAGGAGTTTGTTCTGATACGGTTTTAAATGCAATATCCTCCCGAATTGATCTATCAATATCAGAAGTTAAAGGCCCATTCCAATCTCTCCCTGCACCAGCTCCAAGGAGAATTACTGCAATTTTATTTTGTTTCGAACCACCTCGGTTCTTTTTTAAATTTCCTTTTGAATATGTAATATGTTTTGACCTCTGAATTAATGAGGACTTACAGTATGAACATTTACTTTGACGAAAAAGATTCTTTCGCCTACGTTTTAGTTCACGGCGTTTCTTTCTATCCCTTTTTTCAATTAATCTCATAAGCAAACATTTCTAAATCTGGTGCTATAATCAGTTTTTTCAAATAAACTACAAACTAACAAATTTGTATGGGCGCGTAGGCAAGTAAACAGCTCTTTTGCAAACTTTGGTTTGTGGGTCGGCCATGGGGTTTGCAAATGTGCTGTTTTGTGCGGTGGGGTTTCTTTTGTCTTTGTGTGGGGGAGAAAAAACAAAATAAATTCCCATAAAGTTGCACTGACCTATCTTCAAATAGCCTATCAAAATATCATATTATTTCGTTTATAAATTATTGTTTTACTGTCTTGTTTCGGGTCACTTTTACACTTGCAGCTAACGGTTGCGGGTATAGTACGTTGCCTGGATCGGAGCGCTTACTTGTCTGGGTACACAAAAGAACATTAGATGAACTGATATTC
>JAFGPR010000136.1 GCA_016936095.1 Ignavibacteriales bacterium
AAAACCGCGATGTATTTGAAGTTTTTCAATTTCATCAACAAAAGGTAAAATTGTAATATCAAGGTCAGGAATGATTCCGCCAATCGCACCCCAAACAACCGGCAATCGGTTTTCTTTTTTACCATAAATTGAATATCCAATCGCAGAGCCAACTAAAGCATGAGTAATTGTATCCATAAAATATTTGGTTATTAAATAACAAATTTTTATTTTTAATTATAATATAAATAATTTATGTGAGAACTATGAATATAAAAAATCGTTTGCTAATTTTAATATTTGCAATTAGTTCGTTATCATTCAGACCAGGAGTTGAACCGGGAGTAGTATATTTGGTTATTGGTTCAGATACTGCCATCTGGGAGGGGATGGGGACATCAACATTTCATGATACTTATAATATAGATTTATATGTAAATCCAACAAGGAATGCATATAAAGTAATGGACCCAACATTTCGTGCTCAGTTCGTTGATTCTTATGGTCAACCACTTAAATGTACCTGGTGGATGATGTGTGGTAATATTTTCCGTTATGCAACAAACACGAATATGCCAATTCCAAATATTATGACAATGTATTTAATGCAAAAATATCATGGTGAAAATGTTATTGTAAATGGAGATGAATTATCTCTGCATTATCATACTTTTAAATGGACAGATTACGACCAAGATGGCATCTTTTATTGGAACCAGACACCAACTTTTAGTGAATGTCGCGAAGATTTTGATTGGACACTTGCTCAACTTCTAATTGAAGAAAATAATTTTTTTGTTTCTTTCAGAAGTGGATGGCATTATATGGATAATGGTTGGCAGCAATATTTGAATGAATTAATGCCCTTTTCTATGCATAACGATTATCCTGCTAAAAGATTAACAGATCCTGAACCGATTGATAATATTTATGATTGGTCGCTTGCATCATCTGAATTTATTCCTTTTCAACCATCAATCGATAATTATCAACTACCTGGAGAAGGACCAGGATGGAATCTTCGTTCAAAACATATTGGATCTTATGCTATTTATAGTTTAATGGATGGAATGTTTCAGAAAGCAATCAATGGAACTGATCAAGTTGCTTGTCTATGGGGACATTTACCCGAAGTTGATTTTCTCGATAATCTTGCAAGAATTGATAGTATTGCTCACGAAATGGAAAGTAAATATCCCGGTGTAAAATTCAGATATTGCACAGCAATTGAAGCAATGCAAAGATGGCTGGGGACAAACGACTCTATCGCTCCTAATATTAATGTTACCACTGCTGATTTTGGTGATGATTTTGAAGTAAATATTTCAAGCGATGAAAGAATATTCCAAAAACATCCATTTGTTGCAGTAAAAGATATTTATGGAAGATATTTTCTAGCAGACTGTGTGGAAGCAGGAATAAATGACTGGACGGCAACAATTAATTTGCCGAAAAATGAAATTGCGAAAATTTCAATCGCTTTAACTGATACTGTCGGAAATCAAACTATTGAACATATTCAACTTTTACCCGATGATTTATATATTGATAACTTAGATGCTGAATATTCAGAAATTAGTGGAAGCTGGTCAACGTCAACAAATTGTGCCTGGGGAACAGACTCAAGAACAGCCCAAGTTTCTTCAAATGATTCAGCAATTATCAAATGGAATTTGCAAAATTCTATGAGTACAATTTATAATCTATTTTATCAGATTCCCTCATTAAGCAATCCACCTGAAAAAATTAGCTTTTTTTTGTATGATGATGATGTTTGCATAGATACGATAAATTTTGCAACAGGGTTAACCTCAAAAAAATGGAATTACATTACGACTAATTATATTACTGAATCCGGTAACGATTATGTTTTAGTCAAATACTACGGAAACACTTCAGGAACAACAAACGCTGCTGCTGATGTTATTAAAATATCTCCACTAGTCCGCGATATTGATTTAATAATTAATGAAGAAGTTGTATATCTTGGTGAAATTAGTATCGATGATACAATCTATTATGAATTACCAATATTTAATGCAGGAATAAGCAAATTAATAATAAATAATATAAGTTCAAAAAATGGTTATTTGTTATCTCAGGATAGTTTACCGATTTCTGTTGCTCCAATGAGTGGTCTAAAAATAAATTTAAAATTTTCCTTTAATGAGCTTGGTTATTTTACAGATACATTAATAATTCAAAGCAATGATCCAGTGCAAGTAGAAACAACGCTGCCAATTTTTGTCGATGTAAATTTACCTATTGTATTTTTAGATAACGACGATTTATTAAATTATTTTGAATTTGGTAATTGGCATACAAGCGTTGTGCAAGTTTATGGTCCCTCAAGTAGATATGTTTATCTATCAGATGGACCTGGCAAATACGCCGAATTTACGACAATGTTGGAACAAGATGGCACTTACGAAATTTTTGAAATTGTACCTACAACAGTCAACTCATCTAATTATGCTCTATATTCGATTTTTATAAACGATGTTTTAATGGATACTGTTGTTATTGACCAAAATCTTAACAGTGGTAACTGGGTTAAATTAGGACAATATTACCTTCCGAATTTTACTCCAATTAAGATTCGTGTAATGAATACTGGCAGATATACGGCAGGTGATGTCTTGCGCGCAGATGCTATTAAAATACAAATGTTGACAGAAGGAGTGAATATTTTTGATAAAAAGGACAAAAACATTCCTTCAACATTTTCTCTTGAGCAAAATTATCCTAATCCATTTAATCCAATAACAATAATCACTTATCAAATGCCGGTTACTAGCAAAGTAAATCTGAAAATTTATGATATTCTTGGACAAGAGATCATAACGCTCGTTGATGAAGAAAAACCACCTGGGGTATATAAAATTGATTTTAATGCAGGTAGTCTTGCAAGTGGTATATATATTTGTCAATTAAGAGCTGGAGATTTTATTCAGTCACGAAAAATGATATTGATGAAATAATTAAGTTCAAAAAGTGATAGAGGCAAGACGCGAGCCAAGAAATAATTCACGCAGTTCATTTTTTTTAGAATATGGTAATCAACCTTTGGGTTAACCCAAAGGTTGACAATAACTATTTTAAATCATTTAATATAAAATTCAATTTCTGCAGCGATTCATTCCAATGTTCTTTTTTCTGCTGTTCTTTTTCTATTATTTCTTTTGGGGCTCTCTTAACAAAATCTTCATTTGCTAATTTTTTTTCGACTCCTATAAGCATTCCTTCCAATCGCTTGATTTCTTTTTCAATACGATTTCTTTCAATTTCTATGTCAATTAATCCTTCAAGCGGCACAAATATATCACAACCTCGGACTATTGATGAAGCACTTCCTTTTGGTTTCTCAATATTTGGATCTACAACTAATTTTTCAAATCGTGCTAACGATTTAATAAATTTTTCCTGTTGAATAGATATTTGATTAGTTTTTAAAAATGCTGTAATTTTAGCTGATGGAGCAAGATTCATTTCACTTCTTATAGTTCTTAAAGCAGTAATTACATCTTTTAAAAATTCAATCTCGTTTTCAATCTTTTCATTTATTTTTAATTCATTAAGAATTGGGAATTGTGAGGTTGAAATGCTCTCTTTTTCGTTTCTTGTTTTAATCAGGTGCCATATTTCTTCTGTTATGAATGGCATAAATGGATGAACGATTTTTAATAAATTTTCAAAATGCTCTAAAGCGCGAGTCAATGAAGCCGATTTTAACTCCTCGTCATTAGAGTATAATTTATTCTTAATAAATTCAATATACCAATCACAAAAATCACTCCACACATAAGAATATACTAATTTTGTTGCACCATTTAAATCAAATGTATCAAGTGCAAAATCAATTTGTTTTAGTGTGCGATTGAATTTAGAGTCAAGCCATTCATCAACAGCATCAATGTGCTTATTTTTTAATTCATCATTGATTTTAATTTTTTCTGCATTCATCAGTAAGAAACGACCTGCATTCCAAATCTTGTTAGCAAAGTTTCTTCCGATTTCGCATTTATCTGTACTGAACATTACATCCTGTCCAAGTGGTGAGATGTAGTTTATTGTAAACCTAAGGGCATCTGCCCCGTATTCTGCAATTACATTAAAAGGATCGGGTGAATTACCTAATGACTTGCTTAATTTTCGTCCTTGCATATCACGAATGATACTAGTAAAATATACATCTTTGAATGGTATCTTTTTATGAAACTCCATTCCTGCGATTATCATCCTTGCGACCCAGAAGAAAATTATATCTGGTCCGGTTACAAGTAAATCAGTCGGATAATAATAATTTTGATCTTTATCGTTTGTGAAAACATCTTGTGCCCAAAGCCAACTCGATGCCCATGTATCAAGCACATCTTCTTCTTGATTCCAATTTTCTATATCTTTTGGTGGTTCAACTTCGCAATGAATTTCATTTGTTGTCTTATTATACCAAACAGGAAT
>JAFGPR010000137.1 GCA_016936095.1 Ignavibacteriales bacterium
AAACAACAATCAACAAGGTTATCTACGAATTTAGTGTAAACCATGTGCCTTTAACGATGTAAACTATGTCCCTTAACGAACATAAAAGAAACATTCACAAGTAATAAGCAAAGGGTAATTAATGAACTTAGTTTATAAAATACTACTCTTTTCACTACTATCAATTAGCTTACCGATAGGAAAGTTATTTGAAATTTTTATTTGGAATGGCCAAATAACAAAAACGGAGATTGTATTTTACAAAAAGAGATTAGAATCAAAAGGAAGAATTTGCTTTTTTGTAAAAATTGCAAAAGAAAATAAAAAGAAGCTTTCCAATCATTTACAATCCAGGTTGGATTTTGCGATAATAGAAAGAATTTCAAATAAGAATAATAGACAATCATTATCTATTCAAAACAATAAGACTAATATCTGCAAGACTTTATTAATCAGACGATTTATTTTTAATATATTATACTTGGATGATTCAGAATATACTTTAAAGCCTTTGCAATAACAGATTTAACATCATCTATTTATTAATATTATTAAATTAAAAAACATGAATAAAATTATTTTAAATACCGGATTATGGTCAGCTATGATTTGTTTGATTTCATTTATTGTTTGGATTATTTCATTTACTGGAATTGCGATTCGGTCACCTCTTTTTTTCTGGACAAATATTGAAGATTATATTGTTTATATAAATAGCAATAGTCAATTCTTTCAGTATTTAGCAAAATCCTTTATGATTATTTTCAGTCTTACATACATGTTATTAGCAATTGTTTTTTATGAATTCACTATAGCTGAGCGAAAAATACTTGCAAAAATTGGCATTGTATTTTCAATCATGTTTGCTTTGGTTTCATCGATTCATTATTTTGTTCAAATAAGCTCAGTTCGATTTGCAATTTCTGAGAATGAATATTCAGGATTAGAGCATTTTCTTCAATCAAACCCAACTTCGTTTTTATCTTCTGTAAATATGCTAGGTTGGACTTTATTTTTAGGGCTATCCACTCTTTTCATGTATTCAGGATTAATTCCTAAATCCGGGACAAAAGGAATGAGACTTGGGTTATTGATAAATGCTGTTTCGTGCATATTCGGAGGAATTGGCTATTTATTTCAAATAGACTTATTAACATTTGTATTTATGAATTTGGGTGTTGGACTTGCTTTTTTTATAATAACTATTTCATCAATCAGATTTATTAATGCTTTAAAACGAAAAAATAAATAAAGCACGAACGCACAACACGCGGTATAGCCATTAAGGGTTTCAGTGGTATGCGAAGGTTTGCAATCCGCCTTAAAGTTCGTTGTAGCTTGATAGGTGATTCGCCCGCAATCCCTTACTGGCCATACCGCCAACCCTTGTAGCTGTCCCTGACGAACATTATAAAACACTCAACTATGAACAAACAAATCGTATTAGGAATATTGTTTTCTTTATCACTAAATAGTTTTTCTCAGGATTTTGACTTTAAAGAACCTGACAATTTAAGGAAGAAAATCACGACAATGGATTATTATTACCTTGACTCTGTTAGACTTGGTGATACGATTGCTATTTCAGACTATGATTCAAATGGTAATATGATAAAGACTAACCATTTTTCAGACAAATTGATACAATCAAATTCTTTTTATCATTATGATAGCAATAATAGACTTATAGAGTACGTGGATTTTGGTAGACGTGGATATCAGATAATAACTGACCCAAAAACGGGAAAAGAAAGTGAAATTTCTGAATATGATAGTACAATTACCATGTTGATTAAAAAATATAAATATGACATTGATAATTTAAAGCAAATGGATTGGTACGAGTTTGGAAAAAACTTGATTATCTCTGAAATATATGAATATGATAATTCTAACAGAATAATAAAAGAACTTCAAATCAGTTATCCAAATCCAAATACATTGGTATATTTTAAACCAAATTCGACAGAAATTGATTGGAATCATCCACGACAAGAAAATATTGAAGTTGATACAAAAACATGCAAATACTCTGGAAATTTAAGATTATGTGAATATTTTGACTCAACAAAATTAATTAGTCTTGACACAACTATTTTTGAAAATGGATTAATAAAAAGGAATGTGATTTACAGGAAATCTGGAGAAAAAATATTTGAAGCTTTTTATGATTATGATGACCAGAATAAAATAATTGAATATCGAACAATTGATTCTGGTAAAAGCGCCTACGGTGGAGAATACGACATGATTTCTTATGATAAAATCAAATATAGTTACGATAAATATGGATATTTAGAAGAAAAGGAGTATTTTGTTGATAATAAGATATCTACAAAGATTCATTATTACTGTTTTGAATAAAAAACGGCTTGTAACAATGTATAAAAATAATAGCCGAGATAGTAGTAAATTAAAGGGTTGTAGCCCGCTTTAACTTTCTTGTAACTTGACAGGAAAATGCCACGTAGTCGGCTACTATTCTTATACTCAACGTTAGAGGCATTTCTGCATAAGAAAATTATAGACTTATTAAATGATCGAAACTTATTTCAATCAGTGAAATGTCCCTGAAAGGAAAGACAATGTATTTAAACTAGAATTACTAACCTTAAAAGTGTAAATTTTAACCAGGACGACACATTAAAACCATTTTATATATAAGGATATTTAATATCTATAATACAAATGTTTTCAAATAAATTAAAACAATTTATAAATAATAAAAATTCTCTGATAATTATTGACTTATATATTGACATTCGGTTCTTAAGAATGTATCTTTAACTATATTGTTATTGAACAACACCGTGTATTAAATAACTTATAACGTTTTTTTAATTAAACTTAAATATAATGGTAATTCGATTAGTTTTTATTATAAATAAATAATTCTGAGCAAATGATAAAGTTCAATTTATATATTAATTATTTCAGAATCTCTTTGTTAAGTATATACATATTTACAGGAGGTTTTAGTATGAATTCCTTTGCACAGACTGATCCTTTAACATTTGAGGAAAAAGCAAAGATTAAAAAATGTGGTTTGATTTTAGAGATTGATGATCATATTAGATATGATACTGATATACAACATCCTCGATATTCTTTGATGGGGCCATTGCAAGCTGCCACTTATGCAGCTAATTTTGAAAAGGCTATAAGTGCAATAATAACTAAATATATAAATGGTTGGAATTTTATTCCTGTATTTAGAAATACTTTTTATGAGATTTTTAAAGAAGTGCCATTTGAAATAGATATTTTAAATGATACAATAACCCGAAAACAAATTAGAAAGAATAGAAATGAATACTTGAGTATGGGACTAAATACAATCATCGATATTAAGGTAAGTAGTTATGGAATTCATGAAATACGTTTTTATGGAATTCAAGCATTCAAACATAATTTATGCTTCAAAGATAATTTATGCACAATTTATATTAGATTAAAAATAATAGTTGAAGACTTAACTACGAAAACTATAATTGCTGAAGAATATATAGAATATAATTACAATTATGCTCAGGAGAATTACACTAAAGACATAGAGTGGTACAAAATTTCAGAAGAATATAAAAATACCGGAATACCTCCCGATTCATTAATCACTTTTCCTATTGTTAAAAAAGATTTTTACAGTTTTATAAATAATAATGGACAAATGTTAAAAAGAGAATTAAAAATTGCAGCTTTAGAAACATGTCGGGAGATTTATTCATTTTTATTTTTGTCCAATTGCCGTAAAAAAGAATGGTTCAATGATTACAGGCTAGTACCTTCAAGAAATTAATAATAAAAGCTTTAAATCTGATAAACTTAATTAAAATTACAATATGAAAATTCAGTTAATTCTTATAATTTTCTTGATTAATCTGTTTAATGTGCGATCTTATTCGGATAATGATATTAGTGAAGAAGCAAAAAATATTTCTGTTTCTCTTCCACATACTTTTATTGATGTATGGTCTGCTTTGTTAATGTCTTTAAAACAGGATTCTGCTCAGATCAGATACATAAATAGCCAGGAAGGCTGTATTAAAACCGAATTTATCTGTTTGCCTTCAACATTCAAGGATTCTATTGTGGTAAAACAGTTGACCAGCATGACAAAATATGAGAAGAACTTAGCTATATGGTCAGATGAAATATGCTATTCATTTATAATAAGTGTTTCCAGTCAGGATTCCTTAAATACTCATCTGGATGTTAACACTGAATTATATATATACGAATCAAACACAATGGACAGGAAAATCCTTTTTCAATCAAATGGCAGCTTAGAAAAAGAAATAATTGATCAAACTAAAATCAACCTTATCAGGTTACAAAATGAAAAAGAAATAATTATCCCTTCTGTAAATGATTTTCTTTCACTTGGCTCATTTTCAGGTGAGGCTGAATGTGTTATTAATAAATCACAAGATGAAGTATGGGTTATATTGCTGAAAATAATTCGAGATAATTCGTTATCCATCGATTTTAAAGATCAGTCTTTTGGAATTTTAACCACTCAAAATGCCTCAATAATCGAGGATCAAAAAAAAGTATTTCTTAAAGAGGAATTAGTAGATCCATTCAAAGGTTGGGAAAAAGCATTGGCATTGTGGACTGATGATTATGAATTTTCACTAAGAATATCCGTTACACCTCTGCAGGAAGATTTGTTAAAATCAAAAGTATGCCTACGAACATATATTGAAAGATACGAATATAATACGACCAATAAATGGTATCTTTTTAAATCCACCGGTGTTTTTGAAAATAGTCTGTTGTCAGCACTTCAATTATCTATGAATGTATTTGCGCCTATGGATCAGATTCCTTACTACAATGTACATCTGGATTCAGTTGTTACATGTATTTATAATAAACCTATTTCAATAGTATGGAATTCAATTATGAAAAGCATAAAAGACAATAACCTAAAAATGAGTTATTTCAAAGTTGACAGTTGTATTTATGGAATTACTCGTTATAAACTGATTAATGATATTTATTCATCCCTGGAATTTATCATTGAAAAAATATCAGAAGATCAGTGTAAAATATCCATTACTTCTTCCAATTTAGTTGATAATCCTTCCGAACAAAAAATTGGGATCAGGTATAAAAAATCTTCCAACCTTTTTATTAAAGATTTTCTTAAAAATTTATCGGCACAACCCGGTAAAAAATACACACAAGGAAAGGATATTAATGAATTTGTTAATGAGTCATTTTATCAGTCTGAGATACCTGATTCAGAAGTTGTGTCTTTTATAAATGATATTGAAATCATTAAATCCATATCACTTATACCTGACTACGAACTGTTCCCAAAAGGTATTCTGGTAAACAGTGAAGCTGGTGAATTGAATCTTGTTATATTAGGTTATATAAGACAACCATTCGAATTTGAAAGTTCTGATAATATAATGTCATCAATTACAGATTGGGTATTTCATAGATTAGTATATAATCTTGGTAATTTATTATATTACCAATTCAAAGAGGTTACAATGTTTGATAGTATTGTATTAGATACAAAATTAAAAATATATAATTTGGATGATTCAACCCCTATAGATATGTCATATCATACTTATCAAGTCAAGGTAAATACAGCTGATTTGATAAATTTAGTAAAATTCAAGACAAATGCTGAAAATACTATAAATTCATCAATAATAAAATTTGAAGGTGAAAATGTTGATATTTATTAGTTTTGAATATAGAATATGCGCCCTGTACATAACACGGTATATCGTTCATTGGCGGGATAGAGGTTTGCGAAAGTTTTATACTTTTAGAAAACTTAACTTGTAACTTGATACAGAATGGCTTTAAAATCGCCAACGAACCATATACCCAACCGTTAGCAAACACTTAAACTTAAATTGATAAATTTGAAATATATTTTTAAACCAACAAATTATTTTATGAGAACCTTTATCATTTTAATGCTGTTTTCTTTGCTATTTAATTCCCTTTTTGGACAAATGAATCAAAAAAACAGAGTAATAGTATTAACAGACATTGAGGCAGACCCAGATGATACACAATCACTAGTTCGATTGCTTCTTTATTCCAATGAAATCGATATAAAAGGTATAGTTGCTACAACTTCTTGTTGGCATAAAACAATGGTTAATCCAGAATCAATAACAAAAGTGATTAAAGCTTATTCTGAAGTACAACCTAACCTTATAAAACATGATTTGGATTTTCCTGAAGCCAAAACTTTATTTCCCCTTGTAAAGCAAGGCTTACCTAAATATGGAATGCTGGGAGTAGGAGAAGGAAAAGACTCGGAAGGTTCTGACTGGATTATTAAAGTGCTTGAAGAAAATGATGAACGTCCTTTATGGATTTCTATTTGGGGTGGTGCAAATACCCTCGCGCAAGCATTATATAAGATTAAAAATACAAAAACTGAAAAAGGGGTAAAAAAACTGATAGCAAAACTTAGGGTTTATACTATTTCTGACCAAGATGATAGTGGCATCTGGATTAGGAATAATTTCCCGGACTTGTTTTATATCGTCAGTCCAGGAGATGACTATGGCAGTGCAACATGGAATGGTATTAATAGTTATATACAAGGAATAGACAATAACAAAATCAGCAATTCCTGGCTTGCTCAAAATATTCAACAAGGCCATGGCTCTCTTGGAGTAGCTTATCCTGATGTAGCATGGGGAATGGAAGGAGATACGCCATCGTTTTTATCTCTGATATTGAATGGGTTAAATAATGCCGAGCATCCTGAATGGGGTGGCTGGAGTGGCAGATATGAGCTTTATAAGCCAGATTTTTCTACCCAAAAGAAAGGTGGTTCAGGTGTACCATTTGAACCCGAAACAAGAGATATATGGACAAATGCTGTAGATAGCTATACACCATATATTCCAAGTGATTATGGCAGAACTGTAAAAATGGATACAATTACTTTTAAGGATAACAAAGTTTCGTTATGGCGTTGGAGGGATGATTTTCAAAATGATTTTGCTGCACGGATGGATTGGTGTTTAAAATCATATGAGGAAGCTAATCACCATCCTATTATTGTTTTAAGCTACCCTGAAAAAATTACTGTTAAATCAGGACAGGGATTCGGATTAGATGCTTTTGATACAACCGATCCCGATGGAGATAGTTTCAGTTTCTTGTGGTTTAATTACCCTGAGGCTGGAACCTATAAAAAATTAATAAAAATTGAGGGAACAGAGAATTCACATGGAGCCTATATAATAGCCCCGGAAGTAGATAAAGAAGAAACTGCTCATTTTATTTTGAGAGTCACAGATAAAGGTGAACCTCAATTATCCAGATACAAAAGAGTAATAGTGACAATTAAACCAAAATAAACACAGCCGCTAACATGGTAAAGGTTAATTAGCTTTGCTGAGTTCCCTTCGGTTGGTTGGCGGGACAGTGGTTTATT
>JAFGPR010000138.1 GCA_016936095.1 Ignavibacteriales bacterium
AAAACCAGCTTGTTTAGGTGTTTTAGATGTGTTGTGTTTATTAACAATTAAGAAGGGTTTTTGCACAGGCTGACGGTCGGCGGTATGGCCAGTAAGGGATTGCGGGCGATTTCCTATCAAGGTACAAGAAACATTGAAGCGGGCTACAAACCTTCGCATAACACTGAAACCCTTATTGGCTATACCGCTTGTTAGGCGCTGGGTGTTATTGATTTTCAGTCATTTATCTATTATATCATTATCCGTTTAGTTGTCTGTTTATCGTGATAGGGTGTCCTCCGTGCGTTGGGGCGGGACGGGCTTTAAGGCTCTTGCGGCAGACTTTGGTTGTGTGATTGCCTGAGGGGTTTGCCGCATGTGTCTTAAAGCAGAAGGGAAGGTGTGCGTGGGGCTATTTACGTGCTCCCTTCTCTGTCAGATAATGTCTCTTCTCTGAGAAACGTTGTCCCTTTTGTAATTCTCTAAATAACTTGACAGATTTATACTTAACTTTGCTTTTATTTATTCATTAAAAAATTATATATATCACTCCATGTTTTTGTCTTTAATATTAAAGTACCAGAAAGATCATCAGGAATTGTGCTAATTACTTGTGTTAAAAGGATAGCTTTACAACCTAAATTTTTTGCTAATTCAACATCGGTTAATCTATCCCCAATAACTAAAGAATTTTTAATATCATATTTGTCATTGTTAATATATTTTGTTAACAATCCGGTTCTTGGTTTTCTTGTTGGTGCATTTTCATGAGGTAAAGTCCTATCAATAATTATTTCACTGAATATTATACCCTCATTCTCAAATGCCTTAATTATTTTATTATGTGCAGGCCAAAAGCTATCTTCTGGGAATGATGCCGTACCTAGACCATCTTGATTTGTTACCATTACAAATTCATAATCAAGTTCACTGTATATTTTTGATAAACATTGAAATACTTTTGGATAAAACTCTAATTTCTCTAAAGAGTCCAATTGATAATTAATAGGTGGTTCTATAACCAATGTACCATCTCGATCAATGAATAACAACTTTATCATATCCATATCCTTTTTTAGAGATTGATTTTATTGTATTCACTTAAGAAAAATAGCCAATACCTTCCAGTTTCAGGGTCATTATTAGATGTAATATGAGCTGCTTTATTAAACTCCATTGCTGATTTCCAGTATTCTTTTTCATTTGTTATTCTTGCCAATCTATGATAATATCTGCCCAATGTATCATCATATCTAAATTGCCATAGGCCTCTCATTTCATCTTTAAGATTAAATAATTCCTCAATATTTTCATTCAATATACAAAATTTATTGTCATCTGCACCTGAAATACTGTAAAACAAATACATATCAAGACTAAATAACTTAAGTGTCATCACATTTGAATCATTATTATTTAAATTTAGTGAACAATTATAAGCTTTAAAAGCAAGTTCTACAGATTCTTCAATTATCTGCGATGTAGAGTTAGTAGGTGTACTAATAAAATAGTACTTATTTATCCTAGGGTCGTAAACTTTAGCTAAATAAAATTTCAAATATGCTATAGTGGTTAAAAATTGAACTTTTTTTAAGGAATTTCTTCTATACTTTTTTATTTCAATATTTAGATTATTAATAGTTTCTTCAATATAATTAGTATAATTTAATTGAGCTGTTTTAGCGTATGTAGCAGCTTTAATAATTCTTAAATTAATATTATTTGTCTCGGGAGTTATCTTATTAATGTAAATTATTATTTCTTCAAACAATTCTAAACACCATAAACCACAAAGGCCATATATAAAATTGTCTGTATTTTTTTGATCCATTAGTCCTATTAAAAATGCATTAAGAAAATTATCTAACGATGCTTCATATTCATAATCAATTTCACTATAAATGCTATTTTCATCAAACTCTTTCTCTAACTTTGATAATATCTTTTTTTCAATTGGGAAACGTATTATTCCAAAGTGCCTAATTGGATTTATGTGCTGAACATATGTTGCCGAAGTTTTTAAATTCTTAATACGATCATTAATTTTATTACGTAAGGTTACAAATACTTCTCTAAAATTTACAATATTGCTTATTCTTGCTTCAAGTTCAGATTTAAACTTAGAAATATAATTTTCAATTTCATTAATTACAGCCTTTTCTTTAAGCACCTGACTATCCTCAATAAAATATACAAAAGCATGACCTAAAAATTGATCACCTAAGTATTTTATTAATACATCTTTAAAGAAATTATAATTCTTGTAATCTTCAATCTCTTTTTCTAGTTTAACTAATTTAAAAGGATCTTTAGTCGTTCGTGAAATATTGTATTTATTTATAAAATTTTGTACAATTTCTATATGTGCGATTAAATTATTGTAATTATTTACCTCAGTATTTTTAAAATTATTTATTAAACCATTAAAAATCCCATACGCTAAAAAGTATTTTGAGTCCCTAATAATAGAAAATTTTTTATTATTATGTTCAATACAAAACATATCATAAACATTAGCATCTGAAATAACCTGTATGAAAGTTCCTGTAGAATCGTAAATAATTGGCAGCACAGAATTTTTTTTGTTTTTGAAATCTGTTAATAGTTGAGAAATATATGTTAAAGCTATTGCATCATAAATATTATTTAGGCTATATTTAAGAGTTCGTATTTTATCAAATGATTTTTTCAGATTCAAATAGATATCTGATTCAATAATTTTATTATATGAGAAATTATTATAATTGACAATTTTTAATATGCTTCTATTTTTAAAAAGATATTTCAATCTTTTCTTCCAATCTATTTGGAATAAAATAGTAGCGGCAACAAATATTTCTAATGATTTGTCTATTCTTTCTTTAATGTAGACTTCTCTTTGTTTTGGAGTTAAATCCGCATATTTTTTACCCTCATCGCTTATATGAATTTTTGTTTCATTTATAAATTCCAATTTTGTATTTGGAGAATCTTCATATAGGACCTCTTTACTTCCAAGATTTATAGATAAATAATGATGAAATTCTTCTTGATGAGTTGGTAAAAGTTTAATACCATTTGGAAAAATTCCACAAGTTACAAAAGCATGAACCATCCTTTCGTCTTCTCTTAATGCTTCATCTTTTTTATATTCAGGATAACTTTGAATACCCATTATTATTTGAATAAAATCTTTTGTATCAAAGTAAAATTGAAAAGGAATATCCTTCTCTGTCTCTAAAATTTCAAGATTTTTAATGTAATCTAAATTATTTATTAACTTATCTATTAATTCCGAAGTATATAAGTTGTTATCCATATTATATTGTTAGTTTTTACACAAAGCATCTATAAGCTTTTGTGTTGATTCTTTACTTGGAAATATTACTGATAAAGTTTCTGTAGTTTCTTTTAATAGGAAATCATAATTTCGCATTAACAAGGTGTCCCTGTTTGTAATTAGAAAGTTAATGGTTTCAGTTAGTTTTAGGTTAGCATTATTGGGTTTATATGATTTTATTAATTGAAAAATGAAATTATTATTAACTTTCATCAATTCATCTTTATTGTTGGTAAATATATTTTCAATTATACTAAACAAAGCATTTGTTAAATTTGAAATAGAATCTTGTTTTTTAATAGAAAATGATAATAGATTATTTAAGTAGTCATTTAACGAATTATATTTTGAAATAATATCTGTTCTTTGTCCATAAATTATCTGTTGCAATTCTATTGACCAGAATAAAATATTTTGCTCTTTTTGAGCTGAAAAGAAAGCCCAACTATTGTTATATGAAATATTGAAAATAGATTCTTTAGGAAATAATGCGAATTCAGGGAATTTAAAAATCTCATTAAATAATAAGTCCTTTAAACTATCATCAATTAAGGGCAGAAATCTAATTAAATCGTCATTATATTTACTTTCTTTAAATAATTCAGAGAAAATTTTTCTAAGTGGAGTAATTAATTCATAATTATAGACGCCTTTAGAATAATTATCAATTAAGTGTTCTAATGCTACTATAGGGTTGAAATTTGCAATAAAAATAAGAGAGGATGCGAAAATAAAATTATCTTTTTTATAATCATATTGTTTCCAATATTTATAGCTGTCTAAATCTCCTAAAGAGGCAAATGTAATAGCTGCATTTTTTCTGATATCTTTTGGCAAGCGATCATTAATAATAAAACTATTTAGAATTGAATTTTCAATTTTTATTTCAAAGTAACGTAATATTGCAAAAATTTCATTTATGGTATCATAATCACTATTTAAATTTGCATTTATTATAGTTTTATTTAATGCTTGTAGAAAAGTATCTTTGTTTTTACCTAGACTATCTTTAATTAATGGGAATATATGCTCCTGAAAACTATCGTTTTTAGGAGGTTGAAATATTCGTATGATTTTCGAATCTCCATTTAAGATATCTTTTATTAACATTGACATCTCTTCTACGTTTAGTTCCTCAATAAATATAGATATTTCTGGTTTTTTGTATGAGGTCCATTTTTTATAATAACTGTTTTTCATAGTTAATGCATTATTTTAACAGTTTGGAGGTATTTTAATTTAGCTTCAGGTTTATGTATTGCTTCTGGTCTCGGTTTTAAATCAAATTCCTTAGTCAGCTTTGATTTAAACCATGGTTTAGTTAAACCATAAGACGCTTCCCCAAAAGGTGTTGCTTGAAAATACGGAAAAAGTCCAGCATCAGCTATTGTGGGTTTAAGGAGATCATATTTATTATTATATTTATATATAAACACTAAAAGAGATTTACCAGAATAATTCATATCTAATCCTAAGTTTGCTCTAATCTCATCTGCTTTCATTAACTTTACAAACTCGAATGGTTTATCATCTGGATCATTTTTATTCCATGTAACCCATGTCCCCCTAGCCGATATTAATATTTCTTCTTCATCAGGTGTTATATGAGACTTTGTTTCAAGTCTTTCAATTAAATCCTTTGCCATTGCCTTATTAAATAAATAATGTTTAATAAGAAAATAAATAAAACTATCTTTCTCAACAGCTCTTCCTAATAATGAAGGTTTTATTTTTATAACTCCACCATGCAAAACAAATTTCCAGCATATTTTACTATATTCATTTTCGAAATCCTCAAATTGTCTTTTATTAATGTTCTTTTCATTCAAAATAAATTTCATTATTTCATACATATCAGGGTCATCTGGTATGCAACAATCTATTTGAATGTTAGGATCTATATTTATCCCTAAATTACTTTCTGAGTGCCAAGCTGTCAATTTCGTTTCGATAATTTTAAGTTCTTTTTTACTAAATTTTCCAGAATTCTTTACTTTATTAAATGAACTCATATTATATCTTAATATTTAATTACAATAAATTTACAATACGTTACTGAAATTAATAACTTCACCTAAAGTCGCTTTTAATCATTCCCAATTTATTATGCTCTCTGAAAAAATCTCGGGCATCAACTCTTTTAGGTTGTTGAGTAAAATATCTTTTGGTATTTGTGAAATTCCGGTCATAAATGTTTTATAATTATTCCAATTCGTTTATTTCTCTTTCAATAAGTTTAAATTTATCTTTTATTTCATCACCCATATAAAAATCAAGCAAATCTTTCTTTGTAAGCGTTCCATCTTTTAAAAACTTAGATAAGTATTGCTGATTAAATTCCATTAACAACATACTTTTTTCAAGTTGCTTCAAAATTTCTTTATTGTTCTGAATGTTGCTTTCTACTAGGTTTTTGATTGCTGATATTTCACTTATATCCTTAATAACTCTTTTAAGAATGGCCATAAGAATATTTAAGTCCAATTCAGGCAACTTAGCATTAAGAGCAATATCCCTTGCCAGTAAATATGCTATGGCTAAATTTTTATAATCACCTTTTTGGGAATCAATTATAGCAATAAATCCTATAGAAGGAAGATAACCAACGTTATCAAATACTTTAAGAATACTATTATCAACTAACGAGATATCAAAAACAATAATACTTATTTTAGAGTTTCTGTTTGCATCAGCTTCA
Organism: Ignavibacteriales bacterium; assembly: GCA_016936095.1. Lineage (GTDB taxonomy): Bacteria > Bacteroidota > Ignavibacteria > Ignavibacteriales > Melioribacteraceae > JAFGPR01. Next base: position 5,997 of record JAFGPR010000138.1, read on the forward strand.
ATTAACTGACTCCAGGCGGTATCCATTTTTCTAGTAAATACATCTTTAGTTTCAATATCCCCAAATCGAATGCTTTTGTCAAATTTGCATTCAATGGTTATTTTTAAATCTTCATTACCATCAATCTTGCAAATTATATCACCTGTTTTATTTTTTGGTAAATTTCCAGCAATATTTCCTGTAAGTAATGCTTTATCATTTAATCTCTTTTCGGAAAAATATGAATTTAGGAAATCGGCAATATCTTCCTCAGCCAGAGTTCCTTTAACAGTTGTTTTATAAAAAATCTCCTTCTTCATTTCGAAGATAAGTTTTAAACTTTCAAGTTCAGTACCCAACTCATTGGTAGTCTTTGCAAGAAAGGTTGAAATCCTGTCTTCCATCAATGCCAACACCCCAATATATAATGCTTTGAAAAGTTTATTGTCCCTTTCGGTTACCGGCAGATTATTGAAATAATTGAAAACAATTTCGTTATCTATTTCAAATTTATCTATTTCGACCCTTTTAAGTTGTTGATTTAATTTTATAGTAGGCATAAGTTAACATTTACATTCATTTTTTCCTTTTTTTCTAAATATTGAATAATAATAGACCCAGCCTTGATTTAAATGACAATTACAGAAATACTGATATTTTCTTTTATAATCTTCAATATCGTTTACACATTGCAATAAAAAATGAGGTGTATAACTTATTTTAGAATTAGATGCAAAGTGTGATACTTTATTAGCTATTCCTTGGATGTTTCTAAAATAAGTTGATGAAGGAATAGGCAGGATAACCTTTTTGGGTGAGTAGTTTTTTTCAACGGTTAGATGTCTTTCAATGCTATTAAGCAAATTTTCAAGTTTAGTATTGCTTAAATCATATAAATCACGAAAAGGTATTGGAAGATTTAATGCTTCAATGATTTCAAAAATGGTTTCCTCAAAATACTCACGAAGCAAACTTCTTATCTCAGTATCTCCATTATTTAGTTTACTTATAAGTTCATTTTTTAGATGGTCTGAATTAATTTCCTTTAAACTAGTAAAAGAACCACATAATGTTCTATAAATTTTGTGGTGTTGCCAATTGTTTTTTCCTATATTTTTACTACTTAGGACTTTTTTTAATTCCCCATCATGAGTGAATAAAATAACCTGTTTCCCTTTATTTCGTTTTGCCTTACCTATATGATTTTCTAAAACATCAATTAGTTTAATTTGGTGACCACTATCAAAACTTGATGTAATATCATCTAATACAATAAATTTACTTGTAGAAATGTTTCTAATTGCAGTTGCAAAATAGATTGAGAGACATAATGCATTTCTATATGATTCAGAAAGTAAATTGGCTGCTTTTTTATTACTTGCAGAATAGAATTTTTTAAGAATTAAATTTATTTTTTGACCTGTGTCTTTTTTCTCAAGAAATGGAATTATTTCGTTATTACCCATAATTTCACAAAAAAATGCTTGTGCATCTTTATTAATATCTATTGAAATCTGTTCCATCAAATTGTTATAGGCTAAATCAAAATTATCCTTAACAATAGTAATATAATTCACCCATTTTTCTATATTAAAGAGTTCTTCCTTGGTTTCATTAATTTCCTTTTTATCGGTTGCTATATTAATAAGGTCATCTTTTAAAACTTTAAATAAATTAATTTTTTCATTTAACTCTGTTATATTTTTTGGAACTTTTAGAGATATATTTTTATATTCTGTTTGTAAGGTATGTAATCTTTCAGATAAGAGGAGTACATATTTTTTTACTATTTTGTTTAAGTCATTCTTAATAAAAAAATCCTCTGATATTATCTCATCAGTAGAGAATTTCAAATTTTTGAAAATCAATTCGATATCTCTAATCTTATTTTCTTTCAATAAATCATTTTCAATATCAATAAGGTAATTATTTAAAACAATGTTTTCTAACCCAGTTAGGATTCCTACAACTTCTACTTTAAACTTTCTATATTTTGTAATTTTTGTATTGATTATTTCATAAAAAGATTGTTTAGAATTTCCTAAATCCTTTGTGTTACATAATATACATGTATTTTTATCAATTTCAACGAAATTATTATAAGTATCGAGAGCTTTTTCATATAGACTTCCTAAATAGATATCTTTAATATTATCAAGATTCCGATAGGCTTTTTTTAATGATGAGTTAAATTTATTAAAAGTCGTTCTTTTGATTGATTTTAATTGCTTTATCCAATTCGTATATTGATTAATTAATTCTATGAGCTTAGCTTGTTTATTTATATTTTCATCATATTTATTTCCTAGCAATTTTACCAATAACGTGTCATAGTCAATTTTATAAATGTTAGGTTCTACTATAAATGGGAAAAGACTTTTAAGTTCTTTTAGTAATCTTTTTTCAATAATAAAAAGATTGAATAATTTATATCTAATATTCCACGCATTTAGTTTATTTAATATTTCAACTTGCCTATTATAAATGTCATCCTTTTTGAATGAAATTTTATTCTCTTTATTTTTTTTATCAAAATCTGTATTAATGTTTTGTGTTCTAGAAAGTTTATCAAGCTTATCTTTTAATTCTGAGAATTTTGAATAACCAATTAATGCTGAAAATGTTTCACCAGCATCTTCTGGACTTTGAGTTATGATATTAGTAAAAGTTGCATAATCTAAAAAATTGTGTTCATCTCTTAGTTCTTTTATAAAATCTTTAGGATTTGGAACATTTGGGGATGTAATATTACAATTTCCACTTGAGTCTATTGTGAAATCAATATTTATGTCATTACTTAAATCATCACAAAAGATGAGCTTTATTTGCCCATTTCCAGAATGGAAAAGATTTCTAATTGTACTATAATCTTGTAATTCCCTATGTAGCTTATCAATCTTTGGGAACTTGTTGTTTATGCTATAATAAAGAGCCTCATAAATGGAGCTTTTACCTTGACCATTTTCGGCAAAGAAAGATGTAACACCGTTATGATTAAATTGAAGAATTAGAGGGTTATTTTCATTATTAATCCCTCTAAAACCTTCAATATAAGTTTCTTTTAAGTAATATCTACTCATTATGATGTATTAAATTAGAAACATCCTGTTTTGTTTTTTCTCTTATTTCAATAACTGATTCATCCTTGTTCTTCTTAAGAATTTTTCCAAAACTATCATCGATTTTTAAAATATATTGTTCGAATATTACCATATTCTCATCAACCGTTTTATTCTTGTTGAATCTTAATGTAGGAACTTTTCTTTTTGCCATTTTCTATATTATATTTCGCAATAAATACTAGACATTCCTTTATCTCCTTTTCTATATCCCATTCGAGGATTATTAAATGATTCATTAAGTATAACCATATCATTAGCTTTCGATAAATCAAACATTTTCCAACCCATTTTACCAGAAGAGCTATAACCATCAATTTGAAAACCTCTTAGGCCTTCATTCCCAGCAGTTGTAATTCCGTAGCAATGCGGTTCAACAGTTCTATTACCTCCTTCGTAATAAAATTTTAACAGTTGTTTATTCTTAATAGCTGTACAAATATCTGTTATCATCTTTTTACATTTTATATTTTTTCATATTCATAGTTATCTCTTATATTATGA
>JAFGPR010000139.1 GCA_016936095.1 Ignavibacteriales bacterium
CTCGATAGAAATTGCATTGCTCTAATAATTTTTCTTTAGCTATTTTTCCGTCAATATCAATTGCTTCAATTTCAATGAATGTTCCAAGTTCCGTAACTTCATCAATGTGAAATTTTACATTATCAATAAAATAAATTTCTCTTTTCTTATCTACAACAACCAATACTACCAGCGCATTTTGTAGGATTTCTTTCAACGATGAATCTGGTTCTGTTTTGAATAGAATTACATCGGATTGTTTTGGCTCTTCAACATTTTTCCTGTTATAATGTATCAGATAATTTTCAATTTTTCCTTCCCTTAATTTTAATCGTCCTGAATTAACGTTAAAGTAAGTATCAATTTGAAGGTCAACACCTTTGAAATCAGCATTCAGTGATTTTAGTAATTTTCTGATTTCATCTTGGTCATTGGTTCGTGCTTTTATTTCGATATTTATGTGAGACATAATTAATTCATAAAAAATAAAACACCCCCGGAAGAGGGTGTTTTTATAATCATTGTATATTTTTCTTCTATATTCTGACTTCTGTATTCTGAATTCTATTTTATTCCAATTCAACCAACAATTGTCCTTTTGGAACCATATCACCTTTTCTTACAGTTACAGATTTGACTTTTCCAGCTGTGTGTGAAGTAATTATATTATGCATCTTCATTGCTTCAAGAACTAATAATTTTTCTCCCTCTTTAACAGTTTTGCCAGGAGAAATAAACACATCTATAATTGTTCCAGGAATAAAAGCCGAAATTTTTTTCGGGTCGTGCAAAGAATATTTTTTCTTTGTTGCATATTTTTTATGCGAATGGGTTTCATAGAGCCCATCGTCGATCTTCAAGTTTATTTTATTTTCATTCATAATTAAAATGGTGGAATTCCATGTTTTTTAAATTGACGAACTTCTTTTTTATTTGCCGCTAACCTTAGTGAATGTATTAGTGCAGCTCTTGTTTCAGACGGCTCGATTACTGCATCAATATGTCCATTCTCTGCAGCTACGTAAGGATTAGAAAACTTTTCAATGTATTCCTGAACTTTTTGTTTTCTAGTTTCATCAGGATTTGACGAGCCGGTAATTTCAGCTCTGAAAATGATATTTGCTGCACCTTCAGGTCCCATTACCGCTATTTCTGCAGTTGGCCAAGCAAATACAAAATCAGCACCAAGATGGCGTGAACACATTGCAATGTATCCACCACCATAAGCTTTACGTAAAATTATAGTTAATTTTGGAACAGTCGCTTCGCTGTATGAGTAAAGAACTTTTGCTCCATGCCGAATAACTCCTGCGTGTTCTTGGTCAACACCTGGCAAGTAACCTGGAAGATCAACGAGTGTGACAAGCGGGATATTGAACGAGTCGCAGAATCGGATAAATCTTGCTGCTTTGTCAGATGAATCAACATCAAGAACACCTGCAAGAACGAGCGGTTGATTTCCTACAATACCTACTGTCTCACCGTGTAGTCTTGCAAAACCGACTACAATATTTGATGCCCATCTTTCCTGAACTTCTAGAAAATCAGAGTTGTCAAAAATTGATCGGATAACATCACGGATATCGTAAGGTTTTTTCGCATCAGAGGGGATTATTTTCTCTACATCAAAATTCACTTTTGGTGGCCTTGGTTCAATTGCTTTTGCTTTTTTTGTGTTGCTTTGTGGTAAATAGGAAAGTAAAGTTTTTATTTGTTCGAAACATTCATATTCATCCTTTGCAAAGAAATGAGCATTACCAGAAATTTCGGTATGGACACTTGCACCGCCTAGATCTTCCATTGAGATCTCTTCTCCGAGAACTGTTTTGATTACTTCAGGACCTGTAATAAACATTTTTGAGATTTTATCAACAACAAAAACGAAATCTGTAAGAGCCGGAGAATAGACTGCACCACCAGCACAAGGACCAAGTATAACAGAAATTTGAGGAACAACACCCGAGGCAAGTGTATTGCGGAAGAAAATTTCACCATAACCTGCAAGTGAATTAACACCTTCCTGAATTCTTGCACCACCGGAGTCATTAATTCCAATTAAAGGAACACCTAATTTAAGTGAGTGATCCATTAATTTTGTGATTTTTCTTGCGTGCATTAGTCCGAGTGAACCACCTGCGACAGTAAAATCCTGAGCAAAGACACAAATCGGATTGCCATTAATTGTTCCTGTTCCGGTTACAACTCCATCAGCATAAAGCTGTTTCTTATCCATATTAAAATCTGTGCATTTGTGTGCAATAAACAAATCATATTCAAAAAAGGAGTTTTTATCTAATAGAATCTCAATTCTGTCTCGACAGGGCAATTTACCCATTGCTTTTTGTTTTTCAATTGCTTTTTCTCCACCACCCGCTTTTGCAACAGATTTTCTGGCAAAGAAATCTTTAATTTTTGATAGAATAGACATATTTTATTTTTCCGTAAAGTTTAACATATTATTGAAAATGAAAACTTGCTAATTAAAAGTGATAAAATTTATTTTAAGTTTTAAGATTTATTAAGCATCTCCTTTTCCCAAATCGGGTCAGTCAGTTTTCCGTAATTATCACCGTACTCGACCATTCCTTTCTGATATTTTTCATCTTCGAGTGCTTCCTGACCTGATTTGTCGATTGGTTTAGCATCATATTTTTTTATGTTATCAAAAATAAATTCATAATGGTCACGAATCGGACAAGGTCTGAACCAGTTTCCTTTTTTATCAGGTGGTTGTTCAAGAGCATAATCTTTTTGCCATTGACGAATATCTTTCATAAATCCATGCTCAACTACATGGTTTAAATCCATATTTTTATTAAAGACATCGTAAATATTCATATGTGAATATGGCACAAAGGTGCAAGGAGTAACATTACCATTCCAATCAATGTAAAAATATCCACCACC
>JAFGPR010000015.1 GCA_016936095.1 Ignavibacteriales bacterium
CCCGGATTAAAAAAATCAAGTTGGTAAAAAAAGGAGAAATATAAATGCCGATGACTGATCCAATTGCAGATTATTTGACACGATTAAGAAATGCGATTAAAGCTCGCAAGAAATTTGTCGATATTCCATCATCAAAAATGAAAATAGCGATGTCGCAAATTTTAAAAGACAACAAATTTGTTAAAGATTTTAACATCATCGAAGATAATAAACAGAATATATTAAGGTTACGACTTCAATATATTGACGGTTCTTCTTCGATTACAGGATTAAAAAGAATTAGCACACCTGGCTTGCGAAGATATGTTGACCAAGATCATCTTCCACGTGTTTTAAATGGGCTTGGCATTTCGATTTTATCTACATCAAAAGGTGTTTTAAGTAATGTTCAGGCAAAAGCCCAATCTGTCGGGGGCGAAGTAATTTGCTATATTTGGTAATTATTGAAAGAGGTTTTTAAGTGTCAAGAGTTGGAAAAAAAATTATCGAACTTAAGGGTGTAACAGTAAATCATAAAGATAATCTGTTAACCGTTAAAGGTAAACTAGGTGAATTGAAAAAATCATTCAATCCCAGTTTGTCAATAGAAATTAATGGGGAAGAATTACAGATTAAGAGACCAAATGACCAGAAAGAAATTCGTGCGTTACATGGTTTAACAAGAGCATTAATTCAGAATATGGTTACTGGTGTTACCGATGGTTTTTCGAAAAAATTAGATATTGTGGGTGTTGGATATAGAGCTGAATTAAAAGAGAATAATTTATTATTGTTTTTAGGATATTCTCATCCGATTTACTTTATCCCTCCAAAGGAAATTAAAATTGAATTACCAACTCCTACATCAATTGTTATCAGTGGGATTGACAAAGAGCTTGTTGGATTAGTTGCAGCAAAGATTCGTTCATTCAGAAAACCTGAACCTTATAAAGGTAAAGGTATTAAGTATACTAATGAAATAATTACAAGGAAAGCTGGTAAGACTGCAGCTGGATGATAATTTAGGGAGATTTTATTATGGAAAAAAAATTGCAAAAAAGTCGTGAAAGAAGAAGAACAAGAATAAAAAAACATATTCTTGGCACTACAGAAAAACCAAGAATGGTTGTTTATAGAAGTTTAAAACAATGTTATGTCCAATTGATAGATGATAACAATGGTCGAACTTTACTTTCTGCATCTACATTGTCAAAAGAAGTACAGGAGCAATTAAAAGAAGCAAAAGGTAAAATCGCAAAAGCAAAAATTGTTGGAAAGTTTTTAGCGCAAGAAGCAGCTAAATCTGGAATTACAACCGTTATATTTGATAGAAACATTTACAAATTTCACGGAAGAGTTAAAGCAGTTGCTGAAGGTGCAAAAGAGGGTGGAATAAAAGTTTAATAATTGCCGGGTCGTCTAATGGTAGGACTACGCCCTTTGGAGGCGTCTGTAGAGGTTCGAATCCTCTCCCGGCAGCCAAAAATAAAAAAACGAAAAGTTGGAGTTTGAATTTGAAAGCTAAAAAAGTTTCTGGAATTGAAGGATTAAAAGAAAAAGTAGTCCATATCAATCGTGTTGCTAAAGTTGTTAAGGGTGGTAGAAGATTTAGTTTCAATGCAATAGTTGTTGTTGGTGATGGTGATGGACATGTTGGTGTCGGATTAGGAAAAGCAAATGAAGTTGCTGATGCAATTTCAAAAGGTGTGGACGATGCAAAGAAAAATGTTTTTAAGGTTTCAATTATCAATGGAACAGTTCCTCATGAAATAATTGGTAAATACGGTGCTGGTAGAGTATTATTAAAACCAGCTTCTGCAGGTACTGGTTTGATTGCTGGAAGTGGTGTTAGAGCTGTATTGGAATCCGCAGGTGTTACTGATGTACTTACAAAATCTTTAGGTTCAAGTAATCCTCATAATCAAGTAAAGGCAACATTAAATGGGTTGCTAAATCTTATTGATGCGCAGAAAATGGCAAATAAAAGGGCAATTTTAGTTAAAGAAGTGTTTAATATTGCATAAAGGAAGAATATGGCAAATAGACTTAAAATAACACAAACGAAAAGTATAATTGATAGACCAAAGAAACAGAAGTTAACAATAGAAGCTTTAGGCTTGGGAAGGCCAAATTACTTTGTCGTTCATAATGATACTCCTCAAATTCGAGGGATGATTAATAAGGTATCTCACCTTGTAAAAGTAGAAGAAGTGAAAGAATAAATTTACTAAGAATCTTTAGGTAGAAAAATGAATATATTAAGTAACTTAAAATACGCAAGTGGTTCAAGGAAGAAAAGAAAAAGGATAGGTCGTGGTGAAGGTTCGGGACACGGTGGAACAAGCACAAGAGGAAGCAACGGACAAAAATCACGTGCTGGAGCAAAATATCGCGCTTGGTTTGAAGGTGGACAAATGCCATTACAAAGGAGAATTCCAAAACGTGGTTTTACCAGTGTTTTTAAAACTAAATTCCAAGTAATTAATCTAAACACAATTCAAGAATGGATTGATAATAAAAAGATTGCTAATAATACAATCACAGCTGTAATTCTTCACGAATCTGGATTATTAAAAAAAGTTTCAACTCCATATAAAGTTTTAGGTGATGGAAAGTTAACAGCTAAAATTAATATTGAAGCTCATGCATTCAGCAAGAGTGCAAAAGAAAAAATTGAAGCTATTGGTGGAACAATAAAAGAGATTAAAAATTAATGAGTAAATTAGAAAGTTTCCGAAATATCTTTAAGATCCACGATCTTAGACAGCGAATACTTTACACTCTTGGATTATTATTAATTGTTAGAGTAGGTTCGCATATAACACTACCCGGGATTGATTCGCATGTTTTAGCTCAAGCAATGGCAAATAGAAGCACAGATACCTTAATGGGTTTGTATGATATGTTTGCCGGTGGTGCATTTTCAAATGCAGCAATTTTTGCTCTTGGAATTATGCCTTATATTAGTGCTTCTATTATTATCCAGTTACTGGGTGCAATTGTTCCATATTTTCAAAAGCTACAAAGAGAGGGCGAAGAAGGTAGAAAAAAAATTACACAGTTAACACGTTATGGAACTGTATTAATTTCAGCTCCTCAAGCTTTTGGAACAATATCGGTATTAAGCTCCTATTCCTTTCAAGGTATGCCTGTAGTTCCTGTTGAAGTTCAAGGATTTTGGTTTACTCTTACGGCGGTGCTTTTCTTGGTAACAGGGACAGTATTTATGATGTGGATGGGTGAACAGATAACTGATAAGGGTATAGGAAACGGTATATCGCTAATTATTTTTATAAACATTATCAATCGACTCCCATTTTCAATCTTAGATGAAATTAGACTTCTTCAAATGGGAGATAGAAATTTTATAATTGAAATTATAATACTTGTTGCGATGGCTTTTATAATTGCTGGTGTTGTGTTGGTTACACAAGGAACGAGGAGAATCCCTGTTCAATATGCTAAACGGGTTATCGGACGAAAAGTATATGGGGGGGTTACCCAGTATATTCCATTACGTGTTAATACTGCTGGTGTAATGCCTATTATTTTTGCTCAAGCTATCATGTTTATTCCCAGCACAATTTTATCGTTTTTCCCAGAAAGTGAATTTATGCAATCTTTAGCCGGCTTTTTTAGCTATAACTCATATACTTATGCTGTAATATATGCGATTATGATTATATTCTTTACCTATTTTTACACTGCTATTGCATTTAATCCACAAGATGTTGCTGAAAATATGAAAAAACAAGGTGGGTTTATCCCGGGTATAAGGCCGGGTAAACAAACATCTGAATTTATTGATAATATATTAACAAAAATTACTTTGCCCGGTTCAATTTTCTTAGCAGTCGTTGCTATACTTCCCACTTTTATAAGTAAGATGGGAGTGTCAGGTAGTTTTGCCTCTTTCTTTGGTGGAACAAGTTTATTAATTATTGTCGGTGTTGCATTAGATACGTTGCAACAAATTGAATCCCATCTAACAATGCGCCATTATGATGGATTTATGAAATCGGGTAAGTTAAAAGGGCGTCGAAGTTAAGAAGGTTTCTTTTGATTTTAATTAAGTCTATTAAAGAAATAGATTGTATACGAGAAAGTTGTAAGATTGTTGCTGAAACTCTGCAGTTGATAAAAAGATATGCGAAGGTAAACGTAACGACATTAGAATTAGATAAGATTGCAGAGGATTACATTTTGTCAAATTCAGCGATACCTGCATTCAAAGGGTATTCGCAAGGTGGCTCGGTTGTTTATCCCGCTACTTTATGTACCTCAATTAATGAAGAAGTAGTTCACGGGATACCGGGGAATAGAGTTCTTAAAGATGGTGATATTTTATCTGTTGATGTCGGCGTAAACAAAAAAGGTTATTTTGGCGATGCTGCATTATCAATTGCGATTGGTAATATTACTGAGGATAACAGAAAATTGCTTGAGGTAACTGAGAAATCTCTTTATCTAGGAATTGAACAAGCATCGATCAATAACAAAATAGGTGATATTTCGAATGCAATTCAGTCATATGTCGAAGGAAATGGGTTCTCAGTGGTAAGAGCATTATGCGGACACGGAGTCGGAAAAAAATTGCACGAAGAACCACAGATTCCTAATTATGGTGAGAAATCCAAGGGACCGGTTTTAAAGAATGGAATGACACTTGCAATTGAACCGATGGTAAATATGGGGAGCTATAGAGTAACTTTTTCTGATGATGGTTGGACAGTGCTGACGGAAGACAATTTGCCTTCAGCGCACTTTGAACATTCGATAGCAATAATTAACGGCAGCGCAGAAATTTTAACACAAATATAAATATGGCAAAACAAGGACCAATAAAAGTTGATGGTGTAATTATTGAAACTCTTCCGAATGCTCATTTCAGGGTAAAGCTAGATAATGGTCATATTGTGTTTGCTCATATTTCAGGGAAAATGAGAATGCATTTTATAAAAATACTTGTTGGCGATAGGGTGGCGATTGAATTATCACCATACGATTTATTAAAAGGAAGAATTACATATCGTTATAAATAAAAGGTAAATAAATGAAAGTTAGAGCTTCAGTAAAAAAGTTATGTGAAAATTGTAAGATAATCAGAAGGAAAGGTGTTGTTAGAGTTATCTGTAAAAATAAAAAACATAAACAAAGACAAGGTTAATAAAAGGAGGTATTAGTTTGGCGAGAATTGCAGGCATTGACCTACCAAAAAATAAGAAAGTTTATATCGGTTTGACATACATTTATGGTATTGGTCAGACTACGTCAAAAAAAATATTAGAGAAAGCTAAAGTAAATCCTGATAAAAAAATTCAGGAACTTACCGAAGAGGAAATTGCAAATATTCGTTCTATTATGACTTCAGAATTCAAGGTTGAAGGTTCATTACGAACAGAAGTTCAGCAAAATATTAAAAGGTTGATGGACATTGGAAGTTACAGAGGATTAAGACATAGAAGAGGATTACCAGTCAGGGGTCAGAGGACAAGAACAAATTCGCGAACAAGAAAAGGTAAGAGAAAAACTGTTGCAGGTAAAAAGAAAGTAGCTGCTAAGAAATAATAAAAACTAGGAGATAAATTGTGGCGAAAGCTGTAAAGAAAACTAAAAAGAAAATTCATGTTGATGCTGTTGGTATAGCACATATTAAGGCATCTTTCAATAACGTTATTGTAACAATTACTGACATATATGGTAATACAGTATCTTGGTCTTCAGCAGGTAAAAACGGCTTTAAGGGTTCTAGAAAGAATACTCCCTACGCTTCGCAAGTAACTGCGGAGGCTGCCGCTAAAGAAGCATATGATTTAGGCCTTCGAAAAATTGATGTATTCGTTAAAGGACCTGGTGCTGGAAGAGAAGCTGCAATCAGATCTTTAAGTACAGCGGGACTATCAATAATGGCGATAAGAGATATTACACCGATACCTCATAATGGCTGTCGTCCACCAAAGAAAAGAAGAGTTTAATAAGGAGTTATTTTATGGCAAGATATATTGATGCAAATTGTAAACTTTGCAGAAGGGAGAAACAAAAATTATTCTTAAAAGGAAGTCGTTGCAATACTGACAAGTGTTCATTAGAAAAAAGGAATTACATTCCGGGGCAACATGGTCTTAGCAGAAGAATGAAATTTTCTGACTATGGTGTTCAGTTGAGAGAGAAGCAAAAAGTTAAAAGAATGTATGGACTTGTCGAAACGCAATTTAAGAATTATTATGAAAAAGCATTAAGACAAAAAGGTGTAACAGGTGCTAACTTAATAAAATTGCTCGAGAGAAGACTCGATAATATTGTATTTCGACTTGGCTTTGCAGCTTCGAGAAAAGAAGCAAGACAACTTGTTTTACATAGACATTTTTTAATTAATGATAAATCAGTTAATATTCCATCTTATCTTGTAACAACAGGTGATGTAATATCTGTTAAAGAAAAAAGTAAACAACTCGATGTTATCCACAAATCATTAAGAAAAGTTAAAGATCATCAGTATTCATGGTTAGAAGTTGATAAGGCAAAATTGACCGGTACAATTCTTCAAATTCCTGAAAGAGAGGAAATTCCTATTCAAGCAAATGAACAATTAATTGTCGAGTTATATTCTAAGTAAAAATTAATGAGGTTAAGATGAGTAATATACAATTTGTGATGCCTGACAGTATCATTATTGAGGAAGCTACAAAATCAGATACGTATGGCAAGTTTTTTATTTCTCCTCTTGAAAGAGGATTTGGAAATACAATTGGAAATTCATTCCGACGTGTTTTACTTTCTTCAATAGCTGGTGCGGCACTTACCGCAATAAGAATTGACGGAGTATTACATGAATTCTCTACTATTCCCGGTGTTGTCGAAGATGTTACTGAAATAGTTTTAAATCTTAAAAAAGTAAAACTAAAAATAATCAATCCGAATTCAAATAAAATTGATATTGTGTTAAATGGTCCAACAAAATTTACAGCTGAAGATGTTCAAAAAAGTTGTCCGGATATCGAAATACTAAATCCAGAATTACACATTGCTTCAATTAATGAAAACACTAATCTTAATTTAGAATTAAGATATGGAAGTGGAAAAGGATATGTACCGAATAACGAGCAAAAAATAAGTGAACAATCTATTGGTATGATTCCAATTGACTCAATATTTACCCCAATAGTAAATGTAAATTATCTAGTTGAAAATGTGCGTATTGGTGAAAGAAATGATTTTGAAAAATTGATTTTAGAAATTAAGACTAATGGTTCTATTACTCCTCAGGATGCAATTTCTGATGCTGCAAGGATTTTATCTGACCATATTAAAATGTTTATTAATTTTGATAAGATGCCAGAGGAAGCAAAAGAGGAAGTAAAAGTTGATCCGGAATTTGAAGGTATTAAGAAGAAATTATTAACACCAGTAGATGATTTAGAGCTCAGCGTACGTTCTCAAAATTGCTTACGAGCTGCAAGCATAAAGACATTAGGTGAGTTAGTAAGACGACACGAGAGCGATTTATTAAAATTTAGAAATTTTGGGAGAAAATCTCTTGCCGAATTAATTGAAATTGTTGAAATAAACAAATTAGAATTCGGTATGGATGTAGATAAATACATTAAAGATGAAAAAGAAAATAATAACTAAATTTATTGGCAACCTATCATGAGACACAATACAAAAGGAAAAAAATTAAGCAGAAAAAGAGGTCATAGATTAGCAACCTTGAGAGCTTTAGCAACATCACTTTTAAAACATAAAAAAATTAAAACTACTCTTGCAAAAGCTAAAGAAACAAGAAGGTTTGTAGAACCTCTTATTACAAAAGCAAAAAAGAATGACATTCCAGCAAGAAGACTTGTATCACAATTTATATATGATAAGACTGTTGTTAAGTCCTTATTTACTGAGGTAATCGAGAAAGTTGGAGATAGACCAGGAGGTTATACAAGAATTATTAAGTTAGGACAAAGACCCGGGGATGCTTCACAAATGGCTTTTATTGAATTAGTTGATTTCAGTGATATAATTACTGCAAAAATGAAAGCTAAAAGCGAAAAGGAAGAAAAATCAAAAAAAGATAAAAAGTCAAAAGCAGAAAAAAATAAAGTTGAAAAAGATTCAGTAGAAGAAGCTATTGTAGAAGAAACAGATACTTCTAAAGATAGAAAGGAAAAGACGAAAAAGAAAATCACTAAACCCGAAGGCAAAGAAAAGACAAAAAAGAAAGTTGAAAAGACGGATGAAGAGAAAAAGCCAAGTAAGAAAAAAGTTGAAAAGGGTAGTGAAAAGAAAAGCACAAAAAAAACTGAATCAAAGAAGAAGTAATTTCGTTTAATTTATTTTTATATAAGAGTAATTGACTTTGTTTAATTCAATTACTCTTTTTTTATTATGATAAATGCAAAATTTATTAAATCGTGCTATGATTTAAAAAGTCTTCCAAAAGCTCAAAGTAAGGAAATTGTTCTTTGTGGACGTTCGAATGTTGGTAAGTCATCTTTCATAAACACAATATTTGGTGTGAAGAATCTTGCTAAAACAAGTTCGACACCAGGAAAGACTCGTTCTATAAATTTTTATCTCGTAAATGATAAATTTTTTGTCGTTGATTTACCAGGATTAGGATATGCGAAATTTTCTAAAACCGATAGGGAAAAATGGAGTAAGAATATTTCGAATTATTTTAAGTCAAGAGAAAATATTGCACTCGCTTTTCATTTAATAGATTCAAGGCATTTACCAACTAATATTGATATTGATATTAACAACATTTTGTCTGAATTTGATATTCCTTATATAGTTATTCTTAACAAAATTGATAAATTAAAAAGAACATTCTGGAATAAAGCCAAAAGCGATACCTTAAACGTATTTTCAGATTTAAGTTTTGGAGATAATTTATTCTTATTTTCTTCAGTTTCAAAAGTTGGCAAAAAAGAAATATTAAGCATATTGCAAAAGTTATTTATGTAAATCTATTTGTTTTCTTGTTTAATTTATATATTTTTTAATATGATATTAATAAGTTTATGAAATTAGATAAAAAAAATATCAAAAAAATCGTAATTTTTGCGGTAATCCCTATTCTCATATCAGTATCCTTCTTCACAAACGATTTAATTTTAAAAATAATTATTGCAGTAATTACAACGATATATATTGGATTTATTATTTTCCTTCGTAATTCACTTAAAGCAGATAAAATAATTGATGAAAAAGCAATCAATGAGTACACACCCAAAAGTACAGAATATGAATTTCAAGATGAATTTAAAGTAGTAAAAAAACAAAAAACTATTGAAACTTTAACTTCGGATGATGATTTATCGTCGACAATTCTTGGGAAGAAAGAATTTTTCAAACCTCATGACTTAAAAGAAAACTATGATAGCATCGTAAAAGAGGAAATCCCGGGTGAGTTTACATACGATGAACAATTTATGTTTGTCTTGGATAAAATTCTTACAGTTTTAAAAGATGCATTCCTTGCTCATTCAGCATTATTTTTCTGGTATAACGATCAAACTAAAAAGATTTCATTGGGTAAGTATGTTTCAAGTTCAGCTGAGAATGTTGTATCTCAAAAATTTGATATGGAAGATGATATCTTAAGTAAAATAATCCAAAAGCAAGAGCCCGAAATTCTATCTAATATTTCTCCAACAGCAGAGAAAGACGTAATACGCTATTACGATAAAGAAATTGGAATAAAAAGTTTTATTGGTGTCCCATTCTTTCACGAGAAAAAACTTTATGGTATCCTTGCAGCAGATTCAAAGACAGAAGATTCATTTGGAATAGAGACAATTTATTCGCTTGGTAGATTTGTACGGGTATTTTCAATCATCTTATCTTTATTCAGCGATAAATTTGATGAGACACTTGCAGAAAAGCGTTTGAAAGCAGTTCTAGGAATTTTAGGTTCAGATAAAAATTTGGAATCACAGGATAATTTAAATGAAATTATTGGCAGAACTTTTAGAAATATTTTTAACTGGGACGCTTTTGCTTTTATTGCTTTTAATAAAGTTGAAAAAAAATTTTATGCTTCAAGAGTAATAAATAATACATCATCACTCCGATACATCGGTGAAGGATTAGAAATAGATTTAACTAACACATTAGTTGGGAAAGCAGTAATTAGTGGATTACCTGTCAGAATAGACGATACAAGTTCTGAAAGTTATGTACGTTATAGTAACGCTGAAAATATTAGTTTCGAAGGTACCTTTTTAGCTTTGCCATTAATTTACGAAGATCAAAATTATGGTGTCCTATGTTTTGAATGTTTGAAAAAAAGATGCATAAACAACAGTGATATTAAATTTCTTATGAATGCATCAAAAATTTTTGCATTTATAATTCATTCTTCTGCTACGAATTCTGTGTTACAAGAACTAATTGATGTTGATGCAGAAACGATGACTTTAAATAAACGGGCATTCAAAGAAAGGGTGAATTGCGAATTACAAAAATGTTCGCAATTAAGTGTACCGAGTGTCTTAGCACTCATTAAAATTGACGATTTTTTGGATCAAGGAAGCTTTTTTGAAACTAACCCACTAAAAAAGATAATATTTACAATAGTAGGGGTTATTCGAGAAGATATAAAATCAATTGATTTACTTGCGCGATGCGACGAAAAAGTTTTCGGGGTTTATTTTTTCAACACACAACTTAATGATGTTATACTGTGGGCAGAAAAATTGAGGACAAAAATTGCACGAAAACCGATTGCTGTTGCATCCAAACAGACCACTTTTACTGTTTCAATTGGTATTGCTTCAGCTTATAATAAAAATGATTTTGAAACAATAATTGATGCTGCCAATCTTGCTTTGAAAAAAGCTGTGGAGAAAGGTGGTAATTCTGTTAAAAGTATTGCATAAAGATTAGTGAAAAATTTTATTGTTATAATTCTTGATGGTGTTGGTATAGGTGAATTACCAGATGCAAAAGACTATAATGATGAAGGAAGTAACACTCTTGTAAATATGGCAAATTATTTGGGTGGATTGAATCTTCCTAACCTTGAGAAATTAGGACTAGGAAAAATTGCAGATATAAAAGGTATAAATAGCATCGAATCTCCAATGGCTTCATATGGAAAGATGACTGAAATTTCCATCGGAAAAGATTCAATCACAGGACATTGGGAAATTGGTGGAATTAATGTTAAGCGAAATTTCCCTTTATATACTAATGGCTTTTCACATGATTTAATAGAACGTTTCAAAAAGTACACAGATATCAAGGGTGTTCTTGGCAATAAAGTTGCTTCGGGTACAGAGATTATTAAAGAATTAGGTGATAAACATTGTAGTTCGGGTTTTCCAATAATTTATACTTCTGCTGATTCGGTTTTTCAAATTGCGGCACATGAAAGGATTATACCTTTAGAAAGTTTATACGAAATATGTCAAACGGCTCGCGAAAAAGTTTTAATAGGTGATGATTTAGTAGCTCGTGTGATTGCTAGGCCTTTTGTAGGTGAAGAAGGACGTTATCAAAGAACAACAAATAGAAAAGATTTTTCGTTAAGTCCAATTGAAGATACGATTCTTGATGTGCTGACAAAAAATAATCTGAAAACAGTTGCTATTGGTAAGATAAATGACCTTTTTAATAATCGTGGAATAAAAGTAAAAATAACCACTAAATCCAATAGTGATGGGATTAAAAATATTATTAACTGTTGCAAACAATTTTCGAATAGTTTGATTTTTGCTAATCTTGTTGATTTTGATGTTTATTACGGGCACAGAAATGATCCACAAGGTTTCAGTAAGGCGTTACAAGAATTTGATGAGCGATTACCAATGATATTAAATAAACTCGACGAATCTGATGCATTAGTGATTACATCTGACCATGGAAATGATCCAACAACAATAAGCACAGATCACAGCCGCGAGTATGTTCCGATCTTATTTTACAGAAAAGGGAGGATAG
Organism: Ignavibacteriales bacterium; assembly: GCA_016936095.1. Classification (GTDB taxonomy): domain Bacteria; phylum Bacteroidota; class Ignavibacteria; order Ignavibacteriales; family Melioribacteraceae; genus JAFGPR01. The sequence continues at coordinate 11,920 of JAFGPR010000015.1, forward strand.
GTCGTAATCTTAATGTCCGAGAAACATTTGGTGATGTTGCTCAGACGATTGCTAATTTTTTCAAAGTAAATAATTCTTTAATCGGAACAAGTTTTTTAAATTGAGGTAAAAATATTTTGAAACTTTTTAATGATTTTTGCATCTTAAAAAAGTCAATCTCTAACCAAAATTTGAGGTTAAATTGATTCTAGGAAAAATAATAGGAACAGTTTGGTCAACTAGGAAAGAAGAAACCTTAGTTGGCGCAAAATTCCTTATTGTTCGGCAGGTAAATCTTAAATATGAAGAGAAAGAAAATTTTATTGTTGCTGTTGATTCTGTTGGCGTTGGTTTAGGTGAAATCGTCTTGGTTGCACAAGGGAGTTCCGCAAGACAAACTACATTCACAAAGAATAAACCAGTCGATGCTGTTATTATGGCAAAGGTTGACAAATTGGATATTACCAAAGTCTAATAGATGGATAATTTGAAATGGTTTTAGGGAAAGTAATAGGAACAATTTGGGCAACTAAAAAGTATTCAGCGGTCAACAACTACAAGATGCAATTGGTTCAACCAATGAATGCTGAATTAGAGAATATTGGAGAGCCAATAGTTGTGCTTGATACTGTTGGGGCGGGTCCTGGAGAGATTGTATATTACATTACATCCAGCGAAGCAGTAATTCCTTTGGAAGTAGATGAAGCTCCAGTTGATGCAAGTATTGTTGGTATTATTGATTATGTTAATATTGTAGCGGATATTAATAAAAAGAATGAATAGTGGGGGTATTTATTGAAAATAATTAAACAATATACTAACAGGGAAAGTCAATCACTTGATAAATATTTGCAGGAAATAGGTAAAGTTGATTTATTAAAGCCGGAAGAAGAAATTTATTTAGCTGTTGAGATAAGAAAAGGAAAGCATACAGCATTAGAAAAACTTGTAAAAGCAAACTTAAGATTTGTTGTTAGTGTAGCAAAGCAGTATCAGAATCAGGGATTGTCATTAGGCGATTTGATAAATGAAGGAAATTTAGGTTTGATTAAAGCTGCTGAACGTTTTGATGAGACTCGTGGATTTAAATTTATCTCTTATGCAGTATGGTGGATCAGACAGTCAATTTTACAAGCACTTGCAGAACAATCAAGAATTGTGAGACTACCGCTTAACAGAGTAGGTGCATTAAATAAAATTGGTAAAGCATACAGTAATCTTGAACAAGAATATGAGCGAGAACCAAATGAGCATGAAATAGCTCAAATATTGGAAATGGATATTAAGGAAATTAATGACACTCTAAAAATTTCAGGTCGGCATGTATCGGTTGATTCTCCGATAGCTCAAGGGGATGAAAATAGATTAATTGATATTATTAAAGATGATGAACCTGCACCTGATAATATCCTGATGAGTGAATCACTTAAAGAGGAAATAAAAAGGACTTTATCAACTTTAACTGACAGGGAAGCTGAGGTTATAAAATTATATTTTGGATTAAATAACGAGCATTGTCTTACATTGGAAGAAATTGGTGAAAAATTTGAACTTACTCGTGAAAGAGTTAGGCAAATTAAGGAGAAAGCACTTAGAAAGTTGCGTATGGTAGCAAGAAGTAAAGGATTAAAAGTTTATTTGGGTGAATGAAGAAAAAAATAAATAATTAATAAATTGGAGGTATAGTTTGAAAATTACAAAGCAATTTACTAACAGGGACAATCAATCATTAGACAGATATTTGATAGAAATTGGTAAAGATGATTTATTAACACCTCAAGAGGAAATTGATTTAGCTATAAAAATTAAAAAAGGGGATCAATTCTCTTTGGACAGACTTGTAAGATGTAACCTGAGATTTGTAGTTAGTGTTGCTAAACAATTTCAAAATCAAGGATTGTCGCTCGGTGATTTGATAAACGAGGGAAATTTGGGACTTATTAAAGCTGCGAAACGATTTGATGAAACTCGTGGATTTAAATTTATTTCTTATGCTGTCTGGTGGATACGTCAGGCAATACTACAAGCGATAGCTGAACAGACTCGTGTAGTTCGTATACCTATGAATAAGCAAGGTAACTTAGTAAAAGTTAATAAAGCAATCAGTAAAATTGAACAGGAATTCGAAAGACAACCGAGTGAAACTGAACTTGCTGAGATGTTGGAAATGAATGTAAGCGAAATTACCGATACATTAAAAGTTTCAGGACGACAAGTTTCGGTTGACGCTCCTTTTTCGCAAAACGAGGATAATGGATATCTTGATGTTCTTAAAAATGATTCACCATCCCCTGATGAAAAACTTATGAGTGAATCATTGAGAGTGGAAATTGACAGAGCACTTTCTACGCTATCAGAAAAGGAATCTGAAGTTATTAGATTATATTTTGGATTGAACAGAGAACATTGTCTTACATTGGAAGAAATTGGTGAAAAATTTGACCTCACAAGAGAGAGAGTTAGACAAATTAAAGAAAAAGCAATAAGGAGATTAAAACATTCAACTCGAAGTAGTACGTTGCGTGCATACTTAGGTTAAAAACAGATGACTTCTAAGTCGTTAAATATTATTTGGGGAATAATTGTTCTTGTTATTTTGAACGGTTGTTCCCCTTCTTCTTATTCAGAACGATACAATTCAGAGAGCAAATCTCAGAACGAAGAAAAAATAAATGATGATTTAGTAAATGAAAATTATTATAAAAATATAAATGTTTCTGCTCTTGATTTAGACATCTACGATTTTAAAGAACAATACGAATACAAAAAGCTAAATAACATTTCTACCACTGCAAAAGAAAATATTCTTTATTTCATAATCTTTTATCTTGGAACGCCTTATCGATATGGTGGCAATGATTTAAATGGTATAGATTGCTCAGGTTTTACGACAAATGTTTACAATAATGCGTTAAATATAAAATTACCGCGAACTGCAAGAGAACAATTTTTAGTTGGAGAAAATTTAGAAAAATATGAATTAAAATTTGGAGATTTAGTATTTTTCGATACACAAGAAAATTCTTTTCCAGGTCATGTGGGAATTTATATTGGTAATAATTCATTTGTTCATTCGAGTAGTAAAAATGGTGTCATAATATCTTCGCTTGAAACGAATTATTACAAAATAAAATATGTCGGTGCTAAAAGAATTTATCAAATAGAATAATCATAAATTAGTTAATTGGAGGTTTATATGGATTTCAGAATTGAAAAAGATACTATGGGTGAAATTAAGGTGCCTGTTGACAGATATTGGGGTGCCCAGACTCAAAGGTCAAAGGAAAATTTCAAAATTGGTCCACCCGCTTCAATACCGATTGAATTAGTAAGAGCTTTGGCAATAGTGAAAAAAGCTGCGGCTATGGCTAATTGTGAACTTGGTAAACTACCCGAAGATAAAATGAAATTAATAACAAAAGCATGTGATGAAATTATTGAAGGCAAACTTGATGAGGAATTTCCATTGGTTGTCTGGCAAACAGGTTCAGGAACACAGACAAATATGAATCTCAATGAAGTGATTGCAAATAGGGCACATGTATTAAATGGTGGTAGTTTAACAGATGCAAGAAAAACTATTCACCCAAATGACGATGTAAACAAATCTCAATCAACAAATGATGCATTTCCTGCTGCTATGTATATAGCTGCATATAAAATGGTTTTTGAAAAAACAATCCCAGCACTAGAAAAATTAAAAAATGCACTTCAAAAGAAATCTGAAGAATTTAAAGATATTGTGAAAGCTGGTCGCACGCACCTAATGGATGCTACACCTCTTACACTTGGACAGGAATTTTCAGGCTTTGTATCACAACTTGGAGATTCAATTCAAGCTGTTAAAAACACTCTTCCGCATTTAGCTCAATTAGCATTAGGTGGAACAGCAGTCGGAACGGGATTGAATGCTCCAAAAGGTTATGATGTTCTGGCTGCAAAGAAAATTTCCGAATTAACAAATTTACCTTTTGTTACCGCACCAAATAAGTTTGCTGTGCTTTCTGCTCATGATGCATTAGTTGAAACTTCGGGAGCCTTAAAATTAGTTGCTGTTAGTTTAATGCATATTGCTAATAATATTCGTCTTAATGCATCAGGTCCTCGCTGTGGAATAGGTGAAATTATTCTACCTGCGAATGAACCAGGTTCATCAATTATGCCAGGTAAAGTTAATCCCACACAATGCGAAGCAGTAACTATGGTAGCTTGTCAGGTCATAGGGAATGATACAGCAATTACACTTGCTGGGCAGCACGGTCATTTTCAGTTGAATGTATTTATGCCTGTTATGATTTCGAACTTTTTGAATTCTGCAGGTTTACTTGCAGATGTTTGTCATTCTTCTACTGATAATTGTGTTGTTGGAATTCAAGCTAACTTACCAGCAATTAAAAAAAATCTTGAAGACACATTGATGCTTGTTACTGCATTTACACCACATATTGGTTATGATAATGCAGCAAAAATTGCAAAAACTGCACACGAGAAAGGTCAGACACTACGCGAGACTGCTCTTGAATTAGGACTGGTTACTGAAGAACAATTTAATGAATGGGTTGATCCAAGTAAAATGATTAGTCCGAAATAAGATAAATGAAAAATGTTAGATGTAAGACTGAGGATGTCAAACGTCAAACGTGAGACGGGAGTAAAAAAGAAAGACGAGAGATGTCAACCGAAAATTTCTATAATTGAGGCAATTAAATTAGCCAAGTCGAAATAGACTTGGCTTTTTTTGTTATTTTTCTCTTTTAATTGGTGAACAAATTTTATTTTCATATTTTTGAATCCAAAATTGAAATAATTATTTTTAAAGGATTTATGTTGTACCATTATCGTGCAATTTACTTCCTCTTTATAGATATTTAAATAAAATTGCAATTCCAAGTATTTTTATGGTCGAAATAATATTAAATATTTACATAATAATTGAAAAATATAAAATCGTAGGTTTTAAGGCAATATCTTATGAGATTGATGGTGATGACGATGATAAGATAAAATATTTAAAGTCACATGTTGTTGAAGATTACGATAAGGCAAATGAATTTTCTGCACCGACAAATAGATTCGGACAATTTATGGAATATAGAAAATTTTCCAAATTAGAAGAACA
>JAFGPR010000140.1 GCA_016936095.1 Ignavibacteriales bacterium
GGAATATCACTCCCTAAACGAATTCCTTTTCCTGCTGATGGTATAATTGCGTAAGTTTTCATAATATTGTTCTTTTTGTAAAGATGACATCTTGTTATTTTGTTACTAAAGATGTCATCTTAAAAATTAGACAATCATCATTGCATCGCCGTAGCTTAGAAATCTATATTCTTCTTTTATTGCCTTTTTGTAAGCTTTATGGACTAAATCGTATCCACCAAACGCTGCGACTAACATCAGAAGCGTGGATTCTGATTGATGGAAATTTGTGATAAGTTTTTTTGCAATCCTAAAATTATATTCTGGAAATATATATTTATCTGTCCAACCACGATTAGCTTTAACAAAGTTTTCGGATGTTACACTACTTTCTAATGCTCTTGTTACACTTGTTCCAACTGCAATTATATCATTATTATTCTGGATAGCTTTATTAATTATATCAGCAGACTTTAGTGGTATTTCAAAGAATTCTGAGTCCATCTTATGTTTTGTTAAATCTTCTACTTCTACTGACCTGAATGTTCCTAATCCAATGTGTAATACGACAGGAACGATGGTTATCCCCTTTTTTTCGATTTTATCAACAAGTTTCTGAGTAAAATGCAATCCTGCTGTGGGAGCTGCAACAGAACCATCAACTTTTGCAAACACCGTTTGGTAATCATCTTTATCTTCTGGTACAGCATCCCGTTTCATATAAGGGGGAAGAGGAGTCTTACCTAATTTTTCAACTGCTTTGAATATATCGCCTGCTTCCTGATTGAATCTTACCGTTCGACCACGGGAAGTAGTATTGTCAATTACTTCGCACCAGAATTTGTCCGTAAAATAAATTCTGTTTCCTATTCTCACTTTTCTGGCTGGATCTACTATTACATCCCAAATATTTTCTTCTTTGTTCAATTCACGCAAAACAAAAACTTCGATTTTAGCATTTGTTCGTTCTTTTTTTCCATATAATCTTGCTTGCATTACTTTTGATTGATTAACAACCAAAACATCTCCCTTTTTCATATAATCGATGATATTACTGAAGATCTTATGTTCAATTACTTGATTTTTTCTATCCAACACCATTAATTTAGATTTATCTTTTGGATGAACAGGAAACTTGGCAATCAGATTTTTTGGTAAATTATATTTAAAATCTGTTAATTTCATTTCACACCTATCGCAATTATTATTAAATAAACAGCAAAAGAATTTACAAGCTAACCTGTATAATGAATACAGGTGCTGAATTTATTTATCTGTTTTTCTTTATAGTTCTTTTCGTTTTAGATTTAGTTGATTTAGTTTTAATACTAATCTTTTTAACAGACATATCACTAATAGCAGCTCTTGCTGCAGCTAATCGGGCAATCGGTACTCGAAAAGGTGAACAACTTACATAAGTCAGACCTATTTTATGGCAGAATTCTACAGAAGTAGGTTCACCACCATGTTCACCGCAGATGCCTAATTTAATTTCCGGTCGAGTAGCACGTCCTCTTTCACAAGCGATTTTCATTAATTCACCAACTGTTGATTGGTCAATTTGTTGAAATGGATCAACTGGTAAAATTTTCTTTTCAAGGTAATCACCTAAGAATCCGCCAATATCATCACGACTAAATCCGAATGTCATTTGTGTTAAATCGTTTGTACCGAATGAAAAGAACTGAGCATACTTCGCAATCTTGTCAGCTGCTAATGCTGCTCGGGGAATCTCAATCATAGTTCCTATCATATGAGGAATTTTTTTCATTCCGTATTTTGCACATACTTCGGGATATACCTTATTGAAAATCTCATATTGATGAGCCAATTCAGTTTCAATACATGTGACTGGAATCATTATTTCAGGAAATACTTTCTTACCTTCCTGCAATAATTCTGCAGTTGCTTCAAAGATAGCTCTAATTTGCATTTCTGTAATTTCGGGATATGTAATTCCAAGGCGAACACCACGATGCCCCATCATTGGGTTTACTTCGTGCAATTTGTCGGCTCTTTCGCTGAATTGCTCCATTGAAATTTTTAATGCTTGAGCTAATTTTTCTCTCTCTTCTTTATTTTCTGGAACAAATTCATGAAGTGGTGGATCCAAAGTTCTGAATGTAACTGAATAGCCGTCCATTGCAGCAAGTGTTCCTTTTACATCTTTCTTAACATATGGGAACAAGTCATTTAATGCTGCTCGTCTTTCTGCTTCTGTTGATGAGATAATCATTTTTCTTAAGTGGAACAAAGGTTCTTCACTATTCTTTCCATAAAACATATGTTCAGTTCGGAATAATCCGATTCCTTCAGCTCCAAACTGACGGGCTTTTATTGCATCCTCTGGAGTATCTGCATTTGTTCTAACTTTTAATCTACGGTATTTATCAACAATTGACATGAACTTAACTAAGTTTTCGTTTTCCGCCGCACTAACGGTTTCAAGGTCACCTTTATATACCATTCCTTTTGTCCCGTTTAAAGAAATCCAGTCGCCTTCTTTTAAAGTTTCTCCCTTAATATTAACTGTTCGTGTTGACCAATCGATTTTAACATCAGCAGCACCAACAATACAACATTTACCCCAACCACGAGCAACTAAAGCAGCATGAGAAGTCATACCACCACGAGCTGTTAAAATAGCCTGTGCAGCACGCATTCCTTCAATATCTTCAGGATTGGTTTCTTCTCTGACTAAAATTAATTTTGCATTTGGATTTTGTTTTACCTTTTCAACTGCATCGACAGCTGTTAAAACAATTTGTCCTTTTGCACCACCTGGTCCTGCTGGCAATCCTTTGCAGAGGACGTGTGCTTTTGCTTCATCTTTTGGATCGAGCAATGGGAATAATAATTCTTCCAATTGAGCCGGTTGAACTCGCATAATAGCTATTTTTTCATCAATCAATTTTTCTTTCAGCATATCCAGAGCCATTTTAACAGCGGCTGTTCCATTTCTCTTTCCAACACGACATTGCAACATATATAATTTTTTCTCTTGTATTGTAAATTCAATATCAAGCATATCGTGATAATGTTTCTCAAGATTTTTTTGGATTTTATCTAATTGCTTGTATGCTTCGGGCATTGCTTTCTCTAAAGAAACTAAATGCTCTGTATGCTCAGATTTTCCAATTTCATTAATTGGTCCGGGTGTTCTAATGCCTGCTACAACGTCTTCACCTTGTGCATTGGCAAGCCACTCACCATAGAAATAATTATCACCAGTAGCAGGGTTACGGGTAAATGCTACACCAGTTGCGGAAGTATCACCCATATTTCCAAATACCATTGATTGAACATTAACAGCAGTTCCCCAATTGTCGGGGATACCTTCTATTCTTCTGTAAGCTATAGCTCTCTTACCCATCCAGCTCTGGAAAACTGCACCGATTGCACCCCATAGTTGTTCCATTGCATCTTCTGGGAATGGTTTTCCGAGAACTTCTTTAACTTTATTTTTATAAATTTCAATTAATTCTTTTAGGTCATCAGCGGTTAATTCAGTATCGGTCTTATATCCTTTTTGTTCTTTCATTTTATGCAATTCATGCTCTAATTGCATGCGAACGCTTTTCCCTTCTGCAGGTTCAATACCGGCAGCTTTTTCCATGACTACATCAGAGTACATCTGAATTAATCGACGTTGTGAGTCATATACAAAACGTGGATTTCCTGTTTTTTTAATTAATCCTTCGCGTGTAATATTATTCAAACCAACATTCAATACAGTCTCCATCATACCGGGCATAGAAGCTCTTGCACCTGAACGGACAGAAACTAATAATGGATTAGTTCTATCACCAAATTTTGCACCCATCTCTTTTTCTGTTTTACGTAAAGCATCAAGGATTTGTTTTTCTAATTCTTTAGGATATTTACGTTTGTTTTCGTAGTATGCTGTGCATACTTCGGTTGTAATAGTAAAACCAGCAGGAACAGGTAAATTGATATTAACCATTTCAGCAAGGTTGGCGCCTTTTCCGCCTAATAGATTTTTCATCTCAGCTTTTCCATCAGCTTTCTTTCCACCAAAGAAGTAGACATACTTCTGACTTTTCATTTGTTTTTTCATTTATTTTTCCTATTTAATTAAAAATAATTATTTATTAAAATTTTATTTTTTCAAAAATCAATTTGCTTAATTTTTTCTCATCCTCAATTTTAAATTCCATCATCAAATAATAAATTTCAATATCATCCAATTCCTTTTTGAATTTTGTCAATTTCACCGCATCTTTATGTGTAGTTAAAACTGAATAAGCATTACTTTTATAAAATTTGCTTCTGATTAAATTTATATCCGATAATGTGTAATTTTTATGATCTTCTAAAATAACTTTATCAATCGGTGTAATTTTATTGTCATAAAGTATTTTCAAGAATGATTGCGGTCTGGCAATTCCGCATACAACAAGACTTTTTTGTCCAAGAAAATCTTTTAGTTTAAAGAATTTTTTATCTTTTAAATCACTTATTCCTATTGCTTCATAAAATCCATAAAAAACTTTATCTTTATTGCGGTATTTATCAAACCAATCAGGAATATTTTTCTTCTCAGAAAACTTTCGATTAATAATTATTAAGTCAGCGCGCTTAATTTCACTTAATGGTTCGCGTAACATACCAAGCGGAATTAAACATTTATCAATTTTCGAATTACTGAACATAAAATCTTGATCTATAATCAGAACATTTAAATCTCTTTGTATCCATCTATGCTGGAAAGCATCGTCAAGCAATATAGTTTTTAATGACGATATATCACTGATAAATTTTTCCGCTCCTTCAACCCTTTTTTCACATACTGCAGTTGGGACTTTACATTCTTCGCTTATCAGAAAAATCTCATCTCCACTTTCTGCAACACTTCTAAATATTTTCTTACCGTCCGAAATAAGCAGATAACCTTTCGTTGTCCGTCTGTAACCACGACTAAGGATTCCTAAATCATATCCGTTTTTCTTAAGCAATTTAGCAAAGTAAATTGTTGCAGGAGTCTTGCCCGAACCACCAACCGCCATACTCCCGACAGAAATAACAGGTATAGAGCATTTCTTACTCTTAAATATATTTTTATCGAATAATATATTTCGAGTTTTAATTACCAAATAATAAATAAGCGTAAAAGGGGATAGTATTATTCTTAACAATTTAGACAATTCTATTTGCCTCGTCTGTTAATTCGTTTAATTCCTTTTCTTTCTTTTTAATAATCTTATCTGTTTCTTCATAAGTAAGATGATTTTCTATCATTACTGGTTCAGAAAATAATATTGCACAACGAGTAAATGGAAAAGGTATCTGAAATTTATCCCAACTTTTTAATATTTTTTTCTTTCTGTAGGCGATTCCTATAAGAACTAATGGAATGCTACCTTTTTTGGCAGTAACGATAGCACCAGCTTTCATTTCCACAGCAGGACCTCGCGGTCCATCAGGAGTAATTGCGATTGTGTAATTTTCTTTTACCAGATCAACCATTATGTTAATTGCTTCCTTTCCTCCCATGCTGCTTGAACCTCGGACGATATTATATCTCCATTTTTTAAGTACTCTTGTCAACAATTCGCCATCTTTGCTCTGGCTAACCAATGCAGCCATTTTATTTTTTCTGTGATAGTACCAAGCATACAACATAGTTCCGTGCCAGAATGCTACAACAAAGTTTTGCTTTTTTTCAATCAGTTTATCGATATAATTCTTATTAACAACATTAACCCGCAAAGTCTTACACAATATATCAATTAGAAATGGAAGTAAGACGAAGCCGATTTTTCTTAAAAATTTCTTTTTATCTTTTTTATTTTCCATTCACAAACGAATAAATAATCTCAGCAGTTTTAGCTGAGCAATTATTGCTATCTAAGTTTTCTTTTACCTGACGCAAATTATTTTTCATAATATTCAATTTTTTATTATCTCCCAAAATATGATCGCATACTTTGAAAATATTTTCTTTATTCACATCTTTTTGAATTAACTCCTCGACAATCTTTTTACCAGCAATAATGTTTGGCATAGCAATGTAATTTATCTTTATGAATTTCTTCCCAATAAAATGCGTTAAGCTGCTTGTTGAATAAACTACAACAAAAGGCAATTCGCTAAAAGCTGCTTCAACTGTTGAAGTTCCCGATTTTATTATTCCGAATTTTGCGTATCTTAACAATTCATAATTGTAGTTTCGTATCAGATGAAAATTTTTGTTACCAAAGAAAGTGAAGTAATTCTCATCAGAGATATTTTGAGAACCCGCTACAACAATTTGAAAATTATATTTATTGGCAAGCTTTTCAGCTGCACCCACAACTTCAGGTAAAATCCTTTTTACTTCTTGTAACCTACTACCTGGCATAAGTAAAAGAATTTCTTTTTTATCATCCAAACTGAATTTTTCAAATAAAATATTTTTAGGAACAAAATTGTGCTGGTTAATCCTTTCAGATAGAGGATGACCAACATACTCAACATCTATTTTTTCCTGCTGGTAAATTTCTTTTTCAAAAGGAAAGACAACAATCATTTTGTCAATCAGTTTTTTCATTCTTTTTATTCTGTTTTTTCTCCAAGCCCATATCTGTGGTGAAATAAAGAAAATAATATTTTTTACTTTATTCCTGATTTTTGATGCAAGACTTAAATTGAATTCAGGATAATCAACCAAAACAATTGTATCAATATTTTCTTTATAAATAGCTTTAATTAAATTTTTCTTTACTTTCTGAATAAACGGTATATGTTTTATTACCTCACTGAAACCAAGAATTGCTAAATCCTTGATGTGATATAAAGTTCTCATTCCAACAGCAATCATCCTATCGCCACCAGTCCCGATAAATTCAATTTCTTTATCAAGGATTTTCAGTTTTTCAAGAACAGCAGAAGTATGTAAATCTGCAGACGTCTCACCGACGACAAACATTATTTTTTTATTTACATTCATTTAACTGCATATAGAATAATTAAAATAATTGTTACAATTATAATTGCTTGTAATGTTCTCCTCTCGGATTTTAATCCAGCTTTCAAATCATATCTTGGTTGTCTTAGATCTTTATTCTTATATGGGAACAATTTCGGAATAAAACGAAAAACATTTTTTCTGTAAATCTCATAATCCTTACCAAATTTAGTAAAAAGATATTTTTCTTCATCATTTATAATTATTCGATACTGTATATAGAAAAAAAGTAAAGCCCCCGTTTGTAAATAAGGGAATAGCGCCATTGACATTACGCCTGCACCTGTATATATCAAAATGTTACCCACGTAAAGAGGATTGCGAACATAAGTAAACGGACCAGAGATCACTAAATTAGACCCACCAACATCACCAGTTGTTCTAGTTTCACTTCCAGCGTAAGATACCCCCCATAAACGAATGAGTTCACCAATTAAAACGATTGCGAATCCGATAACCAAACTTAAAATTGTTGCTTTTTGAAATATAAACATTACAATTAAAAAAGGTATTGGCGAATAACTTCTATATTTAAATATTTTAGCTGAGAAATTGCTCATTTGTTTTACCCTTGAATATAGACTTCTCTTCTTTTTAATTCTGCTTGATGACGTTTTTTTAGCCTTTTTCTATTTTTCAATTCATTAAGAATGGTAACTATTTCATCAAAATTTTTAAATGGATAATATGAAATCCGATTAAGTTCACAAAATTTTAGTAAAGTCTTTTTTGCAAATATAAAATCGCAATGTTGTGCTGGACAGGTATCAGAACTACCATCACCGATATAAACAGTATAATCAAAATCATCAGAAAAATTTAATATATGATTTCGTTTGCAGTTTCCGCATCTTTTGCATTCTTCGTCTGCAAATGGGAAAATTGGTTGAAGCTTATTTGTTTTATCAATTAGTAAATGATTAGAGAAGAAAGGAACATCAGATAAACCTTCATTTTTTAAAATTCTTTTTATGTAATAATCCAAACCATCACTTAAAATATATAATTCAAAATTATTATTTTTGCAAAAATCTAATAAATTCTTAAATGAAGGTTCGATTTTTATACTATCAATAAAACTGTCAAACTCTTTCTGGTTGAAGTCAGTTATTGTATCGCATAGTAATTGCCAACTTGTGAACGAATTTATTTCTTTCTTTATCCACCGGTCAATAATATTTTGTGCTTTAACTTTATCACTAAATTGTATAAAAATTTTTTCACCAACATCTATTGGGCTGATTGTACCATCGAAGTCAACAAATATTTTGAATTTTCTTTCCAGATTATTCTCAATCATGTGGTAACCTGTATTTTTTCATTGAACTGAACACCGACAAGCTTAGATATTCCTTCCTCCTGCATTGTTACACCGTAAAGATTTTCAGCGGCTTCCATTGTTCTCTTGTTATGCGTTATAATAATGAATTGAGTTTTATCTGAAAATTCTTTAAGCAATTTCGAAAACCTGTCAATGTTAGCATCATCAAGAGGAGCATCAACTTCGTCTAATACGCAAAATGGACTTGGTTTGACTAAATAAATTGCAAACAACAAAGCTGTAGCTGTCAATGTCTTTTCACCACCTGAAAGCAAATCAATCGAAGTTGGTCTCTTACCTTTTGGTTTTGCAATAATTTCAATTTTTGCTTCAAGTGGATCAACTCCTTCTTCTAAAATTAAGTCAGCTTCATCGCCAGGGTCGAAAAGTGTTCGAAATATTTTCTTGAAACTATCCGTTATCTTTGCAAATGTATCGTTGAATAATGTAATAGCGGTTGTATTTATTTCATCGATAGTTTTTATAAGATCCTTCTCGGATTCTATTAAATCATCTCTTTGCTTTTGCAGAAATTCCATTCTTTCTTTTTCTTCCTGATATTCAGTAAATGCTAATGGATTAACAGGTCCTATTTTCTTTATCTTATCTTTTAGATCATTTACCTGAACAGTTGTTCCATCAAAATCGTACGTATCTAAATCATCAAATTGTTTCAACTCTAAGTCAATTGCATATTCTTCTTTGATGTGTTGTTGTAAATTTTCAATTTTGAAATTGATTCGCTGCAATTCCATATCAACTAGATGAATTTCATCTGATAATTCCTGTCTTTTATTTCTTAGTTGATTTAATTTACTTACTTGCTCAGCGGAGGAGTGCTTTATCTGTTGAATGTTGCTGTTTATTTCATTTTCTTCGGTAGTTATAAATTGAAATTGTTCATTTAAATTTTCAAGCTCTTTTTGATAAACATTTATATTTTCATTCAACTCAGTAATATTTGTTTCTGATTTCAGGCAATCATCTTTTAGTTTAGTTATTTTATTTTTTATATTCTCAAGTGTTGTTTGCGAAGCGTCAATTGTATTAATTGAATTTTGAAGAATACCTTTGTTTCGCTCAAGCGATAATTTTTTATTGTTATGGGTTTCTATAGCTATATTAAATTCCTCTTCTAAAAATTTTACATTTTCTGCTGCACTTGTAATTTCATTTTCTAATTCTTTATTTCTTTCATTGAGTTTTTGTAATTCAATTTCATTATTTACATTTAATTCTTCAATAACACCATTTTCATTTGTTAATTCCTGAATACGACTTTGCGATTTTTCAATTTCAGATTTAACTTTTTCCTGTTCAAATTCAAACTGTGAAATTTGCTTTTCTATATTATTTAAGTCATTTAATATTATTTTTCCTTGTTCAGATATTGCCTTCAGTTCTATACTAGATAGATTGTCATCAGTTTCTTGAATTACATCTCTTAATTTTAATAATTCACTTTCAAGTTTTGGAATTTCAACTAAAATATTTTCGAGGATCTCTTTCCTTCCGAAAATTGTATCATCAGCTTTTGGCAAAGAACCTGCTTCAATTACTCCATTGCTTCGAACTATATCACCTTCAAGTGTAACAAAACTAAATCCGGGATAGTTGTTGCACATAGTAATTGCTGAATCAATATCACGAACTATTGCAATATTTTCAAGAAGTTTATTAAAATGTGATTTCCATTTTTGTGATGTCTTAACAATATGTGAAGCCCAGATGATGAATGATTTTTCATTTTGGATTTTTTTAGATTTTTTATTTATGCTTCTATTGTAAAGTTTGTGTATTAAACCTGTATTTGTCTTTTTTGAAAGATTATGAAAATAGAATGCAGCTTTGCCAAGTTCATTGTTCTTTAAATATTCTATTGCAAATTTTAAATCTTTAATGTTTTCAACCAAAAAATTGCTTAGCACATTTTTTAAAGCAGAGTCAATTGCATATTTGTAATTTTCATCAGTATTTCCCGCATCAGCAAGTAAAGTTTTTTCTCTTAGTTTCCAATTATCATTTGTAATTAATGCTTTTGAACCCGAAGATATTCCCTCAAGATTAGTAATAATTTCTTTCAAAAATTCTGAACGATTAATGAGTTCGTTTGTTGTGCTTCTTAGCTCTAATTCTCTTTGTCGCAATGAATTTAATTTTGTCTCGAGTTCATTTTTTTCCTTTTGTTTTTGGACAAGCAATTCTTCATACTGAATTAATTTTATTTTTGTCGTTTCCCTTTCTGTTAATAACTCCTCCAAATAACCAGCTGATTTTGCTAAGTCGATTGTCAACTTATTGATTCGCTCATTATAAACTTCAATTTCTGCTCTGTTTGTTAATTGCTTATCTTTCTGCGATTGTATTTTATTTTCTTGCAGGTTTATTTCTTTATGTGCCTTAATGGAAGTTTCATTTAGATTTTTTAATTCAGATTTCCTTTCATCTAATTTTATTTTTTCAATTTGAATATTTTTTTCATTTTCTTCTATGTATGTTTCAAGCGATGAAATAACAATTTTCAAATCCTCCGACTTGCTCAAATTATCATCAATTACTTTCTTCAATTCAACATCTTGGGCGAGCAATTCTTCAATATCCTGATTATAATTTTCTATACTTATTTCTAAAAATTTTATTCTTTCGTTTGTCACGGATAAATCTTGTTGAACTTTATTTACTTCATTTGATTTATCTAATTTTTCCTGTCTCTTAGAAGACAATTGTTCTTCGATTTTATTTATTGTTTCATTTATTTTGATAAGTTCATTTTCTTGTTCTCGAATTTGTTTATCAACTTCATCGCGGTTATTGCTCAAGACAAGAACTTTATCATTGTTTTTTATTACATCATTAGAGAATAATAGAAATTGTCTTTCGGATAAATTAAATTCTAATTCTTTTAAAATAGTCTGAATCTCAAAATATTTGTCAGCTCTGTGTGCTTGGCGTTCTAATGAACGAACATTTTTCTCAATTTCAGAAACAATATCATTAACACGTGTTAAATCAGCTCTGACTTCCTCAAGTTTTTTGAGTGCTAATCTTTTTCTATGTTTAAATTTATTTACACCAGCAGCTTCCTCGAACATTGTCCTTCTTTCTTCTGCTTTATTGCTTAATATAGTCTCAACCATTTTTAATTCAATAACAGAATAGGCGTTCGTTCCCATTCCTGTATCCATAAACAGATTGGTAATATCTTTCAGGCGGCATAAATTTTTATTCAATAAATATTCGCTTTCACCACTACGGTATAATCTTCTGGTAATATTGATTTCTGTAAAATCGGAAGGAAGTATACCTTTATCATTTTGCAAGATCATCGATACTTCGCACATACCCATCGGTTTTCGATTCCTTGTACCATTGAAAATTACATTCTCCATTTTATCACTTCGGAGTGTGCTGCTTTTCTGTTCTCCAAGACACCACCTTAGAGCATCAACGATATTGGTCTTACCGCAACCATTCGGTCCAACAATTCCTGTAATAGCTCTCGTAAAATTTATGGCTGTTTTAGTAGCAAAAGATTTAAAACCAAATAGCTCTAATTTTGATAGGTACAATTAAACTCCGAAAATAGAGATTATAAAAAACTGTATTGCTTAATAGCATTAATGACAAAATATATTGTAGATTCAGTAAGATGGAAATAAATAAAAATTCCACCAAAGGTTATTATGAAAAGTAGAAAACTAATCAAATAAACAAAAACTGGACGCACGTCAAAAATTATATAAATACCTTTTATTATTCTTTGAATTATCCATATAAAATAAATTCCCAAGAAAATAAATATGTAAACATTAATAATATTTTCTATAAGAACACGATATAAAATTAACTCTATAGGGATTAATAATGATAGTGGAACTAGTGCCCAAACAATTACAAAGAATATACTTGAAAAAAGAATTTTGGTCTTTATGAAAAACGAAAATATGTGAACAATAATACTTAAAAGAATTATTGAAATTACAATCGTACCAAATAAAATAAGGAAACCGATTTCAGGATTCCAGGCTAAGTAACCGATGACATCAATTAACGTATTTGAGCCAAACGAGAGTAATAATTTATCAAATAAAATATTACTACGGAAATAGAATAGTATATTTTCAAAAAGTAAAGCAGCTGAAGCTGAAAGTAAAAGCAACAAAAAGAATAAATGAATTCCTGCAAAAATCCGGTGATCCCTTACATCCGAGAAAAAGTTATATGGTTTTAAAAACGATCGAGAAACATCTTCTCTGAATTTACGTTTCGAATTTATTAATAATGCCGTTAACACCAATAATAAAAGTCCAACAAGAATAAAAAACAATGGTGCTTCTTTTTCATTGTTGCCTATAGGTATTGTAACCTGATCACCTGAAGTCAATTTTGACTTGACAAATTTATAAGCAATAGTATTTAATCCATGTTGTTTGCTTATTATTGAAATTTGATATCTACCATCTTGATTATAACCCGTATAAAGCGAAGGATAATCACCTTTGTATTGAAACATCGTATTGATAAAAAATGAGTGTAGTAATTTCTCTTCAGAAATTAAAAAAATATTACTTAAATATTTTGCTTGCGCTTCCAATGAAAAAGGATTTTCGTATCCGGACGTACTGCCGTTATAGTTTGGGTACGTAACTTCACTTAAAAATATTTTTGCTTTTCCAAATGTCTCAATAGATCTTTTCAACTCCTCTCTGATTTCGTCGATTGGTTTAGAATAAATTTCGACACCGTAAAGATCAAGATCACTAATTACTATTTCGGGAAATGAAACGAATGAAGCGTAAGAGAATATATTTAAATTTTCCTTTAATATTTTAGCTAATTCATTAATGAATGTTATTTGTTCTTCCGAATCAGGAAGATACGAGCTTCCCAATCCAATCGCAAAAACTGATGAATACTTACTGTAATTTTCAATGAATCCCAAAAAGTATTCTTTTGCTTTTTTAAAGAAAAGTTCATCTGTACATAATTCGTCAGTAAGTGAGTTAATTGGTAATTCAATAAAAGCAAGTAAACCCAATTCTCGACAGATTTCTAATGCATAAGGATGAGGTAAGTGCTTAGCAAAACGCACAGAATTAAAACCTGTATTTTTTATAAGTGTTAAATCATCGACAAGTTTTTTGTATGAAATTAGGTTTTTGTATTTTAAATCGTAAGAATAATATGTTGTACCGATAATTTTAATTAAATTACCGTTCAAATAAACACCATCATCTGAAATTGTTTTCGATGAAAAAGATACTGGTTGAGTAACTTCGTCAATTATTTGATTACTCGATATTAGTTTTAA
>JAFGPR010000141.1 GCA_016936095.1 Ignavibacteriales bacterium
AGTTTTTATTGGAATTTTATTTTTATCCAGTGGTGGTGATTCACTAAAGAATTTTTTACATGAACTTGGTAGTGGTTTTAATATTGGCGATTATCTTACAATTGTCTGTGCAATTCTTTTTGCTTTGCATATTATTTATATTGACATCTTTACGAAGCGATATGATTTTTGGATAATTTTATTTCTTCAACTCTCAATTGCTGCGGTGATGAGTTTTTTTGCAACGATAATTTTTGACGTTTTTAATTTTGAAGAGGTGAAACTAATTTTAAACGATAATTTAATTTTTAGTATTTTATATCTATCAGTCTTTGCTTCTTTGATTAATTATGCATTGCAAACAAAATTTCAAAAGGAGGTGGTCCCATCAGTTGCAGGAATAATATATTCATTCGAACCAATTTTTGCCGCTTTATTTGCTTTTCTTATCTTAAATGAAAAAATTGCTAATTTTGGTTTAATTGGTGGTATATTAATTTTTGTCGGTTTTATTGTTCAAGAATTATTAAATAATTATGAAAAAAATGGAAAAAGAATTAAGAGCTGAAATATTAGTTGATGGAAAAGTCCAGGGAGTTGGTTTCAGATTCTTTGTTCATAGAATTGCAACTAATCTAAGATTAAATGGTTTTACAAAAAATCTACCTACAGGTCAGGTGATGACAATTGTTGAAGGACAGAAAGAAAAAATTGAACAGTTATACGAAAGTATAAAAGTTGGTACTTCTCATTCATTTGTTGAGAATTACACAATTTTTTGGAGCGAATCAAAAAATGAATTTAATAATTTCGAGATAAGAATATGAAAACAAAACACAGAATAGGATTTGGTTTTGATGTCCATAGATTTGCTGAAAACAGAAAATTTATTTTGGGTGGAATTGAAATACCATTCGAAAAAGGATTACTCGGGCACTCAGATGCCGACGTATTAATTCACGCTATTTGTGATGCATTGCTTGGTGCATTAGCATTAGGTGATATCGGTCAACTTTTCCCTGATGCTGATGTACAATATAAAAATATTGATAGTAAGATTCTATTAGAGAAAGTTTATAATTTGATTATGGAAAAAAAATATCAAATTGAAAATATTGATTCAACAGTAGTATTGGAGAAGCCAAAACTTGCACCTTACATAATTCAAATGAGAGAAAAGCTAAAATCAATTTTAAAAATAGATGTTGAACAAATATCAATTAAGGCAACTACTTCAGAAAATCTTGGATTTACAGGACGCGCTGAAGGAGTATGTGCTTTTGCCACTGTTTTATTAAAAAAAGAAAGTTAAATATGATTGAAGGCATCTTTGATTTTTTTGAATATCTTATCAACTCACTCGACCAGATGGAGCCAATTGTTGTCTATCTGATTTTATTTTTCTTTGCTTTCATAGAGAATGTTTTTCCACCTTCACCTAGCGATGTGGTTGTAATTGTTGGTGCTGCTTTACCTTCATTGGATTTTGTTGGAATACTCTTTATTTGCAGTATAGGTAGTGCATTGGGATTTATTTTAATGTATTATGTCGGAAAATTATTCGGTGAAAAAATTCTTTTAAAAGGAAAAATTAAATTTATTTCACAAGAAGGAATGGACAAAACTAATTTGTGGTTCAACAAATATGGCTATTGGTTGATTTCGGTGAATCGTTTTTTACCTGGCACACGTTCTTTGATTAGTTTTTTCTCAGGTATAAACCATTTGAATGTATGGAAAACTTTTTTATTTGCGTCGATAAGTGCCTTTACTTGGAATGGTATAATAATTTATTTAGGAAAACTTCTTGGAAACAACTTGAATTTAATTAAAGAATATTTAAATATTTATTCGTATATATTTTATATCATTACTGCTATTATCGTTATTTTCTTTGTTGTTAAATTTATTATTAAAAAGAGAAATAAAAAAAATGAAAATATTTAAAAGGCAACTTTTGACACTCCACAAAAAGGCAGAGAGGAAGAAAAGATTATTATATGGTTTGATTAGTGGTGTTTTGCTTGGCATATCTTTTCCGCCAAATCCACTTCCATATTTTTTATTCATTGCTTTAGTTCCTTATTTATTTATCTTAGAAAAGAGAGATAGTCTAGCTGAGATAAATAGATTTACATACTACACTGCATTTTTCTTTTGTTTGATTTCACTTTATTGGGTAGGTAGTTGGACAACTGAAGCTGATCCATTTCTGATGATTTCCGGAGTGTTGCTGGTTTTCTTTAATCCGATTTTATTCTTAATTCCTTCAACATTGTACTATTTTACAAAAAAACTTTTAGGTAAAGATATTGCGCTTTTCACATTACCTTTATTTTGGGTGACTTATGAATTTGCATATACCATCACTGATTTTCGTTTTCCTTGGCTTACACTTGGAAATGGATTATCTTATTTTAAAACTTACATCCAAATTGCAGATAAGATTGGAGTGTATGGAATTTCCATTTTAATTTTATATGTGAATGTTTTACTTTACAAAGGGATAAAACATTATTTCGAGACAAAGAAAATTCCTATTCTTACATCGTTGATAGTTATTTTATTAATAATAATTCCGTTAATTTATGGGATAATAAAAATATCAAATTATACTGACTCAACCGATAAAATTAAGGTTGGATTAATTCAGCCAAATTTCAATCCGGTTAAAAGATTTGAAATCGGAACGGCGCAAGACCAATTAAATATTTATTTTGAACTATCCGAAAGAGCTATTGCTCAAGGAGCGGAAATAGTTGTTTGGCCTGAAACAGCAGTTCCAATTTATTTATTAAGTGGTGGTTATGATTATGAAGTACAACTTATTCATCAATTTATAGACAGCAATAATGTTTTTCTATTAACAGGTATGCCCGATATTTTATATTTAGATGAGAGAGAGGAAATTCCAATAGGTGCTAAAACAATGAGTGATGGGACCTTTTACACTACTCACAATTCAATTTTACTATTTACTCCTCACTCAAAAGAAGTCCAAAGATATCAAAAAATGTTATTAGTTCCATTTGGTGAACATGTTCCATTGGTTGAATATATCCCATTTCTTGGTGATTTAATTAAATGGAATGTAGGTATTTCAAGTTGGAATGTTGGAAAAAATATTGTGAATTTTAAATTGGACATAAAAAATAAATCTGATGTTGATAAATTAAACAAAATTGGAAAAGATAATATAAAAATAAATGCCGTTGTTTGCATTGAATCTATCTACCCGGATTTTATTGCACAATTTATTCAGAAAGGAGCAGACTTTATTGCCATTGTTACTAACGATAGTTGGTATAGTAATTCGAGTGGTCCATATCAACATAAAGAATTTGCTACTTTAAGGGCAATTGAAAATCATAGATATGTCGTACGATGTGCTTTAGGCGGAATTAGTTGTATTATTAATCCTCTCGGTGAAGTTCTGGCTGATACTAAAATGTTTACCCGTGATGTACTGGTAGGCGAAGTTGGTTTAGAGACAGAGTTAACTTTCTATACAGAAAATCCTTTGTTGATACCAATTCTCGTATCAATTTATTCAGTATGGATAATTGGAATGTTTTTTATAATTAAAATTAAAAATAAATTTGCCAAGAATTAAAGAGTTAGGAATGAAAAAATATATTGATTTAAGAAGCGATACAGTTACAGTTCCATCTGAGGAAATGAGAAAAGCGATTTACGAAGCAGAAGTTGGTGATGATGTTTACAAGGAAGATCCCACTACAAATAAATTAGAAAAATATGTTGCAGAACTGTTAAACAAAGAAGCAGCTCTTTTTGTATCAAGTGGAACGATGGGAAATCAAATTTGCTTAAAGGTATTAACACAACCAGGTGATGAAGTTATTTGCGATTGTGAAGCACATATATTTCATTATGAAAGCGGTTCGACTGCAGCAATAAGTGGTCTTCAGTTAAGTACAATAATTACTGACGATGGTGTGATTACTCCCGAACAAGTTGAGCCATTAATTCGTCCGCAAAGTGCTTACTATATGCCTCGGACAAAAGTTGTTGAAGTAGAAAATACACACAACAATGCAGGAGGGATAATTCATCCAATTGATAATATTAAACGACTTCACTCATTAGTTAAAAAGCACAATTTGTTTTATCATCTTGATGGAGCAAGGATTTGGAACGCTTCAGTTGCAACAGGAATTTCTGTTGCTGAATATGCCTCTTATTTTGATTCCGTTTCTTGTTGTCTCTCAAAAGGACTCGGTGCCCCAATTGGTTCTATGATTGCTGGAAGTCAAGATTTTATTAAAGAAGCATATCGAGTAAGAAAAGCTTGGGGTGGGGGAATGAGACAGACTGGGATAATTGCTGCAGCAGGTCTATATGCTCTTCAGAATAATTTTTCCCGACTGAAAGAAGATCATGAAAAAGCAAAAATATTGGCAAAGTATTTATCAGATTCAAAATATTTTAAAATTGATTTATCAAAGGTCCAAACTAATATTATTATGTTCAAACCAATAAGTGCAAAATTGAAAGATGTAATTGCTAAACTTGCAGAAAATGGTTTGTTAATTTCAACAGGAAAGCTTGGAATGTTAAGAATAGTCACACATCTTGATATTAGTTTTGAAGATGTTCAAAAAGCAATTGAAATAATTGATGAAACAATCAATAAATAACTTTATGAGGTGGTATTATGTCATTAGTAGTTGATATAGAAACAGTCAGTTTTAATTTTGATTCATTGAGCGAATCGCAAAAAGAATATATTCTTAGATATCCTGAACGAGAGAAAGATGAAAGAACACGAAAGGAAAAAATTGATGAAGCAATTCGGTTTTTAAGTCTTTATCCTTTAACAGC
>JAFGPR010000142.1 GCA_016936095.1 Ignavibacteriales bacterium
CCAACAAAATTATACAAATATGCTATATGATGACTCGGTTCGTTTCCATGGGCATATTGACCAATTAAACCAGTAATATCTGCTTGCTCTCTACCCGTTGTTTTTGATTCAGTTGTAAACATTTCATCGAGTTTACTTATAAAATTTTCTTTCCCACCAACAATGTTTAGTAATCCTGTAATATCTTGAGGAACATAAAAACTATATTGCCATGAATTCGCTTCTGTATAATTATAATTCACTTCAAGAGGATCGAACGGTGAAAACCATCGAGCATCCATTTTTGCTCTCATAAATCCAGTTGTTTTATCAAATATATTTTTATAATATTGTGCTCGTTGAATATAAAATTTATAATCATCTGCTTTTCCTAATCGCTTTGCGAGTTGTGCAAGACACCAATCATCATAAGCATACTCTAATGTTTTGGAAACCGATTCTGCTTCTTCGCTTGCAGGAATATAGCCATACTTTTTATAAAATTTCACTCCGAAATCAATTTGCTCTGCGCTATGTATCATCGCTTCATATATTTTTTCCACATCATAATCTCTGATTCCTTTAATGTATGCATCAACAATAACAGGAATGGAATGATAACCAATCATACAAAATGTTTCATTAGCTGCTAGTTCCCATATGGGTAATCTTCCACCTTGTTCAAATTGAGAAATAAAAGTTTTTACAAAATCGTTTGTTCTTTTTTGTTGAAGTAATGTAAATAAAGGATGAACCGCCCTATATGTATCCCACAAAGAGAAAACTGTATAATTGCCAAAATTATTGGTTTGATGAATTTTCAAATCACGACCACGATAGTTACCATCAACATCACAAAATATATTAGGTACTAAAAAAGTATGATAGAGTGCTGTATAAAATATTGTTTTATCTTCTTCGTTATTAGTTTCTATTTCTATTTTATCTAATTCATCATTCCATTTATTTTCAGCTTCTGATACTATCTTTTCAAAATCCCAATCAGGAATTTCAGATAGTAGATTTTTCCTAGCTCCCTCAATACTAACACTAGAAATCCCAATCTTTATTAAAATCTCCTCCTTGTCTTCAGTATAAAAAATAAAACCACATTTTATATTATTACTTTTTACTTCGTTAATTATAATACTTTGATCTTCAAACAAATAAGAACTGAATGGTTTTGAAAATTGAATAACAAAATAAATATGCTGCTCCTCCGCCCATTCTTTTGAAATTCTATATCCTCCAATTTCAGTGCTTGAATATATTTCTAAATATGAGTCAAGGACTAAATCACGATGAACTAAATCTAAAATTATATTTGCATTATCTGATTTTGGAAAAATATATTTATGCATTCCTGCTCTTTCTGTAACGGTTAATTCAACATTAATTCCATAATCATCTAATATAACGGAATAATATCCCGGTTTTGCTCTTTCATTATTATGTGAAAATTTTGATGAATAGCCATTTTTATGACCAGATACAAAGCCATTACCAAAATTTACTTTTCCAATCGTTGGCATTAACAAGATATCCCCATAATCGAGTACACCTGTACCACTAAGATGCGTATGAGTAAAACCATAAATCACAGAGTCAGAATAATGGTACCCGGAGCATCCATCCCAGCCCTCTAATCTTGTATCAGGACTTAATTGAATCATTCCGAAAGGTAGACTTGCTCCCGGATAAGTATGTCCATGTCCACCAGTTCCCAAAAATGGATTAACATAATCTGTAAAATTCATACTATTTTCTGTCTGACAATATAATCCACTTAATAAGAAATTTAATATAAAATAAATTCTTTTTTTCATTATTTTTAGCTTAAAATATTTTAACTTAATTTCTTAATTTGTAATATGTTAATTAGTGTTAGGTGATAACCAATTAAATGATATCATTTTTAACTTTTTCTTTACTTTATCCAATGATAGACTCGTTTGAATTGAAAATTTTTTCTCTTGATTTGGTAATAAATCAAAATAATTATCTGAAAATTTTACGTTCTCATTTTCAAGATACATACATAAATTCTTTATTAAAGTATTGCTTGATATTGTTATATCATATCCATTTTTCGGATCATATGAAATAAAACTTATAATTGGTTTCTTTAAATTCAACTTATGCGGAGCATCAAAATATCGTAGATCTTCGTAAATTATTTTGTCTTTTCCAAAAAGTCGAATTCGAAGAATATTGGATTTTTTATCAATGTTAATCAAAGAATCTGGGATTCTTGAAGAAAAAATAACCCTTGATGTATTTGCTTTAATCAATACATTTGTATCTTTTGAAAATAAGATATCACCCGAAAAATCTTCGACAGAAATAGTTAATTTACCATGAAAACCTTTAAGTAAATCTGAAATGGAATATATTTCAATTTTCTCATCTTTTATTACTGTAGATAAAATAACAGGTTGATATAATTTTTTAACAAAATAATGTAATGCCTTCCAATTTTGATAATAATCCAGACTGGACCATGAAATAACAGGCCAGCAATCATTAAGTTGCCAATAAAGAGTACCCATGCAATATGGTTTTGCTCGTCTATGTGATTCAATAGCGGTTTTAATTCCCTCTGCTTGCATTATTTGGCTAATATAGAGATATTCATTAAAATTTTCTGGACAAAAATAATATCGATTCATATAATCATTTAGTATTTGAAATCCTCTTGAATTTTTTTGATGAGTTTGAAGTTCTTCGGAATGTAAATCTTTAATTGTTGTAATACTATCTATTGTACTTCTATCTGGAAAAGACTGAAAACCATATTCACTCATAAATCTTCCAACACTAATATTGTATACTTCAAAAGGTTCATTATCGTGCCATACTCCCCAGTAATGTGAATCACCTTCATATTTACTTAATGGATTTCCTCTACCATATTTTGGTGAACTCGGCCAATAAAATTTACCACTATCATATTCTGCAATAACAGATGGTAATATTTCATGAAATATTTTCTGATAATCATTCCAAATCTTTTCTTTTTGCTC